>JALOKS010000434.1 GCA_025456385.1 Thermoanaerobaculales bacterium
CGGGTCGATGAGGCACCCGGTCTCCGGGTCCAGCCGCACGCCGATCCCGCCGAAGCGGACCCGCGCCAGGATTCGCGGCAGCAAGCCGGCGGGGTCGAGCCGCAGCAGGTCCTTGGTGACCACCGCCTGCGGGGCCATCAGCTGCGACCGCAGCCGGGCCGCGGTGCGGTCGAGACCTTCGTCGTCGAGCTCCGCAAGAAACTCCTCGACCTCGGCGGGATCGAGAAAGAGCGCCGCGCGATCGAGCAGGGGGAGCGCCGCTTCGGCCGAGCTGTCGACGCGGTACTCGACCCAGTCGATGGCCTCCCAGTCGCGCAGCGCGGCCGCGAAGCGGTCCGCGAACTCGATGGTGTGGGCGAGCGGGCGCTCGGGCTCGAGGTGGACGACCACGAGCAGCGTGTCCACCGAGCCGAAGCGCTCGACGGTCGTGCGGAAGGCCTCGACGACCGGGTTGTGCTCGGGCACCAGGGACAGCAGGTCAGTCTCGATCCGGACCTGGAAGGCGAGCGCGGCGGCCACGACCCAGGCTGCGGCCGCCGCCGCCACCACCGCGCGCGGGTTGTCGCGGCCCGCCCGCACCAGGAGGAGAGGCAGCTCCCTGGGCAGCAGACCTCGGCTCACGCCGGGCCCTCCCGCAGGACTGCCCGGTTGCGCCAGAAGTAGATCACCATCGAGACGACCGTGAGGGCGACGGTGACCCACAGGGCGATCAGGGCCAGCGGCTGCCAGCTGTCCGAGTTGATGCTCAGGATCAGGATCGACACGGTCACGATCTGGCTCGTGGTCTTCGCCTTGCCGAGGGCGTTGGCCGCGATTGCGATGCCCCTCTCGAGCGCGATCATCCGCAGGGCGGTGACGGCGAACTCACGGCCCACGATCAGAGTCACCATCCACGCCGGCACCTGGTCCAGCTCCACCAGGGAGATGAAGGCGGCGCTCATGAGCAGCTTGTCGGCGATCGGGTCGAGCATCGCGCCGGTGGTCGTGATGCGATTTGTCCGCCGGGCTATAATTCCGTCAAGGGCATCGGTCAACGCCGCGAGCAGGAAGATCCCCAGTCCCCAGAACTGTTTGTCGGGCACCTTCGTGAGCAGCACCACGACCAGGAGCGGAACCAGGAAGATGCGAAACACGGTCAGCGAGTTGGGTAGGTTCCACACCGTCGGTCCTCCCGCGGCCCCGCTCGCCTTCGACGGCCCTTCGAACGGGCCCATCCCGATGCCGCCGAATGAGTCTCTCGAGCCCGCCGATTCTAGCTCGGCCCTGCAGCGCAGTCACCACGCGCCCCTGCGACCTCACCCGCGATGCGGGTGACCTCGCACTGCGCCAACCATCCCTCCAAGGAGGCAGGCCAGCGCTGCCGCAGCTGCCGCACCTGGCTCTGCGCCTCGTGCGTGCGCCGCTACGGGCGGCACGTCTACTGCGGGCGCGGCTGCCAGCTTCGGGGCGTCGCCGCGACCTGGCTCGAGGCGGCAGGGAGGCTCGCCCGCCAGCCCGTCCACGGCGCCTGGGCGATCACCATCAGCGGCGCCGGTGCGGCCCTCCTGTTGACCCTGCTCGCACTCGGCATCGCCGAGCTCGTCGGGCTCGCGCGCGGCCCCGCGGCGCCCCTCTCCGCCGCCCGCGAGCGGCGGATCACCGCCCGCGTCATCGACTCGGCAGGGGTCCGGAGGGTGCTGGTCGAGGGCGCACCCGGCTCGCGGGTCCTCCTGGCCGATGGCGACCGCCCGCTCGCGGTCCTGACCATCGGGAGCGACGGCACCGCCGAGGCGGAGGCGGCTGTCGCCGCCCCCGGGAGCGGCCGCCTGCGCGTCGAGCTCCTCGCGCGGAGTGCCGTCGAGCTCGATCTGGGCGGACCCGAGCCGGCGGCTGCGGCTCCGGCCGGGGGGATGCCGGGGCCGCCCTCAGCCGGGACCAGCGAGGACGAGGGGGCGATGGCGGGCCCGGCTCCTCCGCTGCTGCAGCTCGTCGCCGACGGCGCCCCGCGCATCGCGCTCACCTTCGACGGCGACTCGTCCTCGAACCGCAGCTCTGAGCTCCTCGACGTGCTTCACGAGCTCGATCTCGAGGTCACGATCTTCGTCACCGGCAGGTTCATCGATCGCCACCCGGCGGTCATCCGGCGCGCGGTGCTGTCGGGCCATGAGGTCGGCAACCACACCTACTCGCACCCCCACCTCACGACCTGGGAGCTCGACCACCGGCACAGCCTGCGACCGGGCGTCACCCGCGACCGGCTCCACGACGAGCTCAGGAGGACCGAGGCCGCGTTCCGCAGGGCCACCGGACGGCGCATGGCGCCCTTGTGGCGCGCCCCGTTCGGCGAGGAGAACCCCGTCCTGCGGGCGTGGGCGCTCGAGATCGGCTACCTGCACGTGCGCTGGAGCTCGCTCGAGAGCGCCTCGCTCGACTCGCGGGATTGGATCGCCGACGAGCACTCGGGTCTCTACCAGAGCTCGTCGACGATGATGCAGCGCCTGCTGCGCTTCCCGGAGCTCTCCGGCGGCATCGTGCTCATGCACCTCTCGACCCAGCGCTCCGAGCCTCCGTGGCGCGAGCTGCCGACCTTCGTCGACGAGCTCCGGCGACGCGGAGGAGCGCCACCGGCAGGAGTTCGAACCTTCGAAGGTTGCAGGTTAGAACCTTCGGCTGATCCGGAAGTGCATGGGATGGAGGCCCTTCAGGCGACCCATGCCCGTCTCCGTGCCCGGATGCCCGGCCAGC
>JALOKS010000107.1 GCA_025456385.1 Thermoanaerobaculales bacterium
GCCCTCCCGCATGAAGGTCGCCGAGCTGATGTCCACCGACCTCGTGACCCTGACCGAGGACGAGACGCTCGCGCACGCGCAGCGCTGCATGGCGCGCGGTCGGATCCGCCACCTGCCGGTTGTCCGCGACGGCCACCTGGTTGGCCTCCTCACCCACCGCGACCTGCTCGCAGCCTCCTTCTCGATCTTCGCCGAGGTGGCGCGCGACGAGCAGCGGCGCATCTTCGACACCGTGCGGGTGGTCGACGCCATGCACCGCGACGTGGTGACGGTGTCCCCCGACCTCGGGGTGGCGCAGGCGGCGAGCATTCTCCTCGAGAACAAGTACGGCTGCCTGCCGGTGGTGGACGCCGAGGGCGCGCTGCTCGGCATCCTCACCGAGGCCGACTTCCTGCGCCTGACGGTGCGGCTCCTCGCATGACGGCTCTCGACTGGGTGCTGGTCGTGCTCTGGGTCGGCCTCGCCCTCGCCGGCTTCTGGAGGGGCGCAGTGCGCCTGATCTTCGGCCTCGGCGGGCTGGCGCTCGGACTGTGGCTCGCTGTGGTCGCCGGAGAGGGCGCGGAGGCCGCGCTGGCGGGCCTGATCGGGCCCGGCTGGCCGGCCGCGGCGCTCGGCCGGCTGCTCGTCGTCCTGCTCTGCACCGGCCTCTGCCTGCTCGCCGGCTGGGGGATCGAGCGCACCCTGGCCGCGCTCGGGCTGGGCTGGCTCAACCGCCTGCTCGGCGCAGCGCTCGCCGCAGGAGTGGCGGCGGTGCTGCTCGGCCTGCTGATGGTGGTGGCGATCCGATTCTCGCCCGATCTCGCGCGCCTGTGCCGCGACTCGCAGGTCGCGCAGTACCTGCTGTGGGCCTCGGAGGCGCTCCTCGGCGCGGTCGAAACGTTGGAACGTTAGAACGTTTCAACGTTCTGCCTCTCCGCCCCCCGCTACGCGACGTCGCTCGCGAGCTCGATGCGGCGGTACAGGGTGTCGCGGAGAACGGGCTCGCGGCGGGCCTCGCGGATCAAGCGCTCGAGCCGCTGCCGGCCGAGGCCGGTGCCGGCGGTGCCGCCGGCGGCGCGGGTGATGCGCTCGTCGAAGATCGTGCCGTCGAGGTCGTTGGCGCCGAAGTGCAGCGCGACCTGGGCGACCTTCTCGCCGAGCATGATCCAGTAGGCCTTGAGGTGGGGCACGTTGTCGAGCAGCAGGCGCGACACCGCGATGGTCTGCAGGTCGAGCCGGCCGCCGGTCGGCGGCAGGTGGTCGAGCTCGGTGTTCTCGGGGTGGAAGGCGAGCGGGATCAGGCACTGGAAGCCGCCGGTCTCGTCCTGCAGCTCGCGCAGTGCGAGCAGGTGGTCGACCCGCTCGGCCGCGGTCTCGACGTGGCCGTAGAGCATGGTGCAGTTCGAGGGGATGCCCGCGGCGTGGACGGCGCGGGCGACCTCGAGCCAACGCCGGCCGTCGGTCTTGTGGTCGCAGATCTGCTCGCGCACCCGCTCGGCGAAGATCTCCGCGCCGCCCCCGGGGCAGGAGTCGAGGCCCGCGGCGCGCAGCCGCCCGATGGTCTCCCCGAGCTCGAGGCGCGAGGCGCGGGCGATGAAGTCGAGCTCGACCATGGTCAGGGCCTTGAGGTGGACCCAGGGGAAGCGAGTCTTGAGGGCCCGGAAGAGCTCCTCGTAGTAGTCGACCAGCAGCCTGGGGTGGAGGCCGCCGACGATGTGCAGCTCGCTGACCGAGCGGTCGACGTCGCGGGCCGCGACCTCGACCGCCTGCTCGACCGAGTAGGTCCAGCCCTCATCGCGCCGCCGCCAGGGCACGTAGTAGGCGCACAGCCGGCACGAGGCGACGCAGACGTTGGTCGGGTTGAGGTGGCGGTTGATGTTGTAGTAGGTGCGGTCGCCGTGCAGGCGCTCGCGGATCAGGTTGGCGAGGCGGCCGACCCCGAGGAGATCGGCGGTCGAGGCGAGGACGAGCCCGTCGCCGCGCTCGAGGCGCTCGCCGGCGAGCACCTTGTCGGCGATCGGAGCGAGAGCCGGGTCCTCGAGGCGGAGCAGGTCGCGGGCGGATCTCACGGGCTCATTATCATTGCGACCTGATCTCTTTTCAACCCCTGCCTCCGCGCCGTCCGCCCGCGGCTACTTCAGCTGCAGCGAGGCGAGGAACTTCTCGTTGGACGGGAACTCGCGCACCTTCTGCAGCAGGAGCTCCATCGCCGCCTCCGGCGGCAGCGACGACAGCGCGCGCCGCATCAGGTACAGCTTCTCGAGCTGCGCCTTGGGGTAGAGCTTCTCCTCCTTGCGGGTCCCCGACTGGGGGATGTTGATGCAGGGGAAGATCCTCTTCTCGAAGAGCTTGCGGTCGAGCACCAGCTCCATGTTGCCGGTGCCTTTGAACTCCTGGAAGATGACCTCATCCATCCGCGAGCCGGTGTCGATGAGGCAGGTCGCGACCACCGTCAGGCTGCCGCCGCCCTCGGCGTTGCGGGCGGAGCCGAAGAAGCGGCGCGGCTTCTCCATCGTGCGGGCGTCGATGCCGCCCGACATGATCCGTCCGGAGCCCTTCTGCAGGTTGTTGAAGGCGCGAGACATGCGGGTCAGCGAGTCCATGAAGACGACGACGTCCTCGCCCATCTCGACGAGCCTTCGGGCGCGCTCGAAGACCATCTCGGAGACCTGGATGTGGGACTCCAGCGACTGATCGGTGGAGGAGGCGAAGACCTCGCCGAGGACGATGTTGCGCTTCCAGTCGGTGACCTCCTCGGGGCGCTCGTCCACCAGCAGCACGAAGATCGTGGTCTTCGGGTGGTTGACGCCGATCGCATGGGCGATCTGCTGCAGGAGGGTGGTCTTGCCGGCCTTCGGAGGCGACACGATCAGGCAGCGCTGCCCCTTGCCGAGGGGCGCCACCAGCTGCGCGACCCGCGGCTCGACGAGCTGCGGCTCGGTCTCGAGCTCGAAGCGCTCCATCGGGTCGATGCTGACGAGCTCCGTGAAGGGGACGGCCCGGTTGCGGTACTCCTGGGGCTCGAGGCCCTCGATCGCCTCGATGGTCGTCATCCGCGGCCGGTCGCCGGACACCGCCTCGCCGCGCAGGTGCAGACCGCTCTCGAGGTGCAGGGGGCTCACCAGCTCCGCCGGCACGGTCGGGTCATTGCGGTCGGCGACGAAGTTGCGCACCGAGGACACCAGGAGGGGGCTGCCGTTGTCGCGCACCCACAGGAAGCCTTCGACCTGGATCGGCGGTCCCTGCGGGCGTTGGCGGCGCCGCGGCCGGCGGCGGCGGCGGCGGGCTGCCGAGTTCTGCTGGGCCTGCTGCTCTCTCTCGTTCTCGTTCATCCTCTCCCTCGTGCCGGGGAACGCTCCGGCCTGCGCGATCGTGGCGACTGCCGCCCCGGGGCGCACACCCATGCCTGCTGGCTCGCCGGGCGGTCCGGACGCTCACCGCGTTTTCGCGCGTCAGGCGAGTGTCCGGATCGGTGCGGCCCGGGCGCCGGCGCCCCGTAGGCGGGCGGGCGTCATCCTCGGGCCTCCATCTGAAGCCTAACCGCATTCGCCTGGAATAGCAACATCCCCGGGCTCGCACGGCGCGGCGGTCTGTCCGGCGGGCGGAGCGTCACGGCTCCGCGTAGTCGACCCTGCAGCCTCAACCGTCCCACATCTTGTCGTACTGCCGCAGGCGGCGCTCGACGAAGGCGTTGGCCTGGTCGAGATCGGGACGGGAGCGGAGCAGGATCTCCCCCGCAGGGGTTTCCTCCTGGACGAGCACGGCGCCGGCGAGCCGCAGCACCCGCAGCGGCCCGGCCAGGCCGGGTCGCTCCTCGCGCAGGAACTCCGCGGCGGCGAGGAGCCGCGCGAGATGATCGCGGTCGATGCGCTCCGGCGGGGCGGCGACGACGGGTCTGTCCATTCCCGCCATCTTAACGTGACCCCCGCACCCGCCCAGCTCGCGAGGAGGCTTCAACCCGCCGACGCCCCCTGCTCCCCGACCCCACCGAAGACCGCCTCCACGTCGATGCTCGCGTCGCGGAGCTTGGCCGGGGCCTTGGTCAGGTAGTGGTAGCGCTTGCCGTAGGCGAGCAGCGCGCGCTCGATCTTCGCCCGGCCGCGGTAGAGCCGCGACATCACGGTGCCGACCGGCACCGCCAGCAGGTCCGCGACCTCCTGGTAGCTGTGGCCCTGGATGTCGACCAGGAGCACCGCCATCTTGTAGTCGTGCGGCAGGGCTTCGATGGCGCGCGCGACGTCGCCGTCCACCTCGCCCTCGAGCAGCCGCTCTTCCGGGTCGGCCTCGACCGCGACCATCGCCTCCGGGGCGTTGGCGTCGGCGCCGTCGCGCAGATCGTCGAAGTCGACGCGAGGCGGCTCGAGGCGCCGCTTGCGGTAGCCGTTGATGAAGTTGTTCTTCATGATGCGGAACAGCCACGCCTTGAGGTTGGTGCCTTCCTCGAAGCCGGCGTAGTAGCGGTAGGCCTTGAGGTAGGTCTCCTGCAGCAGGTCCTCGGTGTCCTGCACCGAGCGGGTCATCCGCAGTGCGGTCTTGTAGAGCTGGTCGTAGTAGGGCAAGGTGCCGGAGCTGAAGTCCCAGGAGCTAGCGGTTTCGGTGGATGCCATTGTCGCCTCCCGAGGTTGAATGTAGGTTCTTGTCGAGGTTTTGTCAAGTCTAATTAGAAATTTTATAGATTTTTTCTCGAAACCTTCTACCGGGCCCGGAATGGCGCGGTCGGTCGGGCGGGTTTGTCGAGGGTCATGATGGCGGCCGGATCAGAGCAGTCGGTCCACGGGAGGGCGGGGCAGGCTGCCTGCGGGTCACGGGGGGCGGCGTGAGAATCGCAGTCGTGGGCAGCGGCATCTCCGGGCTCGCAGCGGCGTGGCTGCTGAGCCGACGGCACGAGGTCCACCTCTTCGAGCGGGAGGCGAGGCTCGGCGGCCACACCCACACCGTGGCCCACCCGGTGGCCGGCCGCGAGCTCGCACTCGACACCGGCTTCCTTGTCCTCAACGAGCGCACCTACCCGAATCTGTGCCGGCTCTTCGCCGAGCTCGGAGTCGCCACCCGGGCGAGCGACATGTCCTTTTCGGTGAGCTGCCGCGAGCCCGACCTGGAGTACGCCTCCCACAGCCTGAACGGGATCTTCGCGCGCCGTGGCTCGCTCCTGTCCCCGGCGCACCTGCGGCTGCTGGTCGACATCCTGCGCTTCGGGCGCCTCGGCCGCCGCCTGCTCGCGGGCGCCGGCGACCCGCAGGCGACCGTCGACGACCTCCTCGCAGCGGGTCGCTTCGGCCGCGACTTCGCCGACTGCTACCTGCTGCCGATGACCGCCGCGATCTGGTCCTCCGGGACCGGGCCAGCCGCCGTGTTCCCGCGCGACCCGCTCCTGCGCTTCCTCGACAACCACGGCCTGCTGCAGGTGAGCGGCCAGCCGCAGTGGCGGACGGTGGTGGGCGGGAGCCGCAGCTATCTCGCCCCGATGGCCGCGGCCCTCGGCGACCGCGTCCACCTCGGGCGAGGAGTGGCGCGGGTGCACCGCGGGCCCCGCGAGGTGGCTCTCGCACTCGACGACGGCTCCCTCCACCGCTTCGACCACGTCGTGATCGCGGCCCACGCCGACCAGGCCCTCGCGATGCTGGCCGAGCCGAGCCCACTGGAGCGCGAGCTGCTCGGCCCATGGCGCTACTCGACCAACGACACCTGGCTCCACAGCGACGCCTCGCTGCTGCCGCGCCGGCGCGCCGCCTGGGCCTCCTGGAACTACCTCCTCGAGGACCGCCGGCGACCCCAGGAGCAGGCCTGCGTCAGCTACCACCTGAACCGTCTGCAGGGCCTCGCCGAGGACCGCGAGTACCTGGTGACCTTGAACCCCCCGCGCCCGCCCGCCCCGGCAACGGTGATCCGGAGGCTCGCCTACACCCACCCGGTGTACAGCCGCGACAGCGTCGCCACCCAGGCCGAGCTACCGCGTCTCAACGGCAGTCTGCGGACCCACTTCAGCGGCGCCTACTTCGGCAACGGCTTCCACGAGGACGGCCTCAACGCCGCCATCGCGGCGGCCGCGGACCTCGGGGTGAGCTTCTGATGGCCCAGGCCTCGGCGCTCTACCCCGGCACGGTCCACCACCGCCGCCGCGCGGCGCCCGAGCACGCCTTCTCCTACCGCGTGTGGTACGCGCTGCTCGACCTCGACGAGCTGCCCCTGCTCGCCGGCCGCGTCCCGGGCTTCGCCCACAACCGTTTCGCGCTGGCGGGCCTTCACGACCGCGACCACATGGGCCCGGCGGCGCGGCCGCTGCGCGTCAAGCTCGCGGAGTGGTTGGCGGCGGCGGGCGTCGCCGAGGCGCCGGCGCGGGTCGAGCTCCTGACCCAGCCGCGGGTCCTCGGCCTCGGCTTCAACCCGGTGTCGTTCTACTACTGCCGCGACCGCGACGACGCGCTGCGCTGGGTCGTGGCGGAGGTCAACAACACCTTCGGCGAGACCTGCTGCTACCTCCTCCGGGCCGAGGGGGGAGCGGTGCGCGAGGAGGCCGCCAAGCGCTTCCACGTCTCCCCCTTCCAGCCGCTGACCGGGCGCTACGCCTTCCGCCTGAACCCGCCGGGGGAGCGGCTCGAGGTCGGCATCACCCTGGAGCGCGACGGGCGGCCGGCCCTCGAGACCGCGCTCGTGCTCGAGCGCCGCGAGCTCAGCGGCGCCAACCTCCGACGGGCCGTCCTGCGCGCGCCGCACGCCGGCCTCCGCAATCTCGCCCTGATCCACCTCCAGGCGCTGCGGCTGTGGCTCAAGCGCGCGCCCTTCTTCCCCAGGCCCGAGGCGCCGGCCGGCGCGTGGCGGACCCGTGGCGGCTGACGCGCCCCGGGCTTCCGCGCCGCAGCGCCGGCTGCCGCCGGCCGCGCGGTTGGTGCTCGCCGGCCTCGAAGGCCTCGAGCTCGGGAGCCTCGTCCTGCGCCTGCCCGACGGTTCCCGCCGCCGCTTCGGCGCCCCCGCTGCGCCGCCCGAGCTCGCGGCCGAGCTCGCGGTCCACCGCTGGCGCTTCTTCGGCCGGGTGCTGCGCGCCGCCGACGTCGGTGCCGGCGAGGCCTACGTCGACGGCGACTGGAGCACGCCCGACCTGGTGGCCCTGACGCGGCTCTTCCTCGCCAACGAGCAACGCCTGGCGCCGCCGCGCCTCGTCGCCTGGCTGCGTCGCGGCCGCGACCGTGTCCGCCACCTCCTGCGCGCCAACACCCGCGCCCAGGCGCGCCGCAACATCCACGCCCACTACGACCTCTCGAACGACTTCTACCGGCTCTTCCTCGACCCGGGCATGACCTACTCGGCGGCCATCTTCGAGCCGCCCGGGATCGGGCTCGAGGAGGCCCAGCGCGCGAAGTACGCGCGCCTCGCCGCCGGTGCCGGGATCCGCTCCGGCGACCGGGTGCTCGAGATCGGCTGTGGCTGGGGCGGCTTCGCCGAGTACGCGGCTGGCGAGCTCGGCTGCCGGGTCACCGGCATCACCCTCTCCGAGGCCCAGGCCGCCTACGCCCGCAGCCGCCTCGCCGAGCGCGGCCTCGGCGAGCGGGTCGAGATCCGGGTCCAGGACTACCGCGACCTCGCCGGCCGCTGGGATGCCATCGTCTCGATCGAGATGCTGGAGGCGGTCGGCCACCGCTTCCTCGACCCCTTCTTCGCGGTCTGCGGGCGGGTCCTCGCCCCCGGCGGCCGGATGGCGCTGCAGACGATCTCGATCCCCGACCAGGTCTACGACCGCTACCGGCGGGGCATCGACTGGATCCGCCTCGCCATCTTCCCGGGCGGGCACCTCCCCTCCCTCGGCGCCATCCAGGGCGCGCTCGCCCGCCGCAGCGACCTCGTGATCGAGCGCCTCGAGGACATCGGCGGCCACTACGCCACCACCCTCGCCCTCTGGCGCGAGCGCTTCGCCGAGCGCCTCGACGCGGTGCGCGCGCTCGGCTTCGACGA
>JALOKS010000435.1 GCA_025456385.1 Thermoanaerobaculales bacterium
GACGGCGCCGGGGGGTGGCCGTGCGGCGGCGACGCCGGTCGGCGCCGCCTGCTCGAGATCGCGCGCGACGCCGGCCTCGAGCTCGCGCACGCCCGCAGCCTCGCGCTCTGCCACTCGGGCGACGCCCACTTCGAGCGCCTCCTCGCGGCCATCGGCGGCGCCGAGCGTGAGGTCGCGATCGAGATGTACCAGATCCGGCCCGACCCCGTCGGCTGGCGGGTCTGCGCCGCGCTCGCGGCGGCCGCGGCGCGCGGCGTCGCGGTGCGGCTGCTCGTCGACCGCTTCGGCTCGTCGAGGGTCGCGCCCTGGCTCGACACCCTGGCCGCCCACGGCGTCGTCGTGCGCTGGTACCGGCCGTGGCGACCCTGGGCGAACCCCTTCCACCGCACCCACCGCAAGCTGCTGATCGCCGACGGCAGGCTCGCGAGCATCGGCGGCATCAACCTCGCGGCCGAGTTCTCCGAGACCTTCGCCGGCCATCAGGCGTGGCGGGACGTCGGGATGTGGATCGAGGGCCCGGCGGCCTGGCGGCTGCGGCGCCAGTTCGACCTCGCCTGGACGGCCAACGGCGGCGCCCCGGGGCCCGCGATCGCGGTGCCGGACGGCAGCGGAGCGCTGTGCGCCCTCGCCGGTCCGCGCAGCGGCGACGCCAACCAGGATCGGGCCTACCTCGCACTGACCGCGAGCGCGGAGCATGAGCTCCTGTTCGCGACCCCCTACTTCCTCCCGGACCGCCGCCTGCGCGACGAGCTGCTGCGGGCGGCCCGGCGGGGGGTCCGGGTGACGGTGGTGGTGCCGCGGCGGAACGACATCTGGTGGTTCAAGCACGGCGCACGGCGCCGCTACGAGGAGCTGCTGGCGGGCGGGGTCGCCATCTGGGAGCGCTGCGACCGCATGGTGCACGCCAAGGTCGCCGTCGTCGACCGCCTGGTGGCCGCCGCCGGCTCGACCAACCTCAACCGCCTCAGCTTCCACGGCAACTCGGAGACGCTCCTCCTGACCGACGCGCGGCCGGTGGTCAGCGAGCTGCACGCCCTGGTCAACGACGAGTCCCTGCACGCGGCCGAGCGTCTGAGCCCGCGCGCCTGGCCCGGTCATCCCGACCGGCGGCCGCTGGCCGAGCTGCTGGCCTCGCCGGCGGCCCTCCTGCTGTGAGACCCGTCCCCGAGGCGGGAGCGCGGCCGGCGCGGATCGCGCTCGTCAGCGACGCCTGGTTGCCGCAGATCAACGGCGTCACCACCACCCTCGCCCACTGCCGCGAGGAGCTCGAGCGCCGCGGACACGGGGTCGAGCTCGTCACCCCCGACCGCTTCCGCACCATTCCCTGCCCCCGCTACCCGCACATCCGGCTCGCCGTCGGAGCCGGCCGGCAGGTCCGCGACCTGCTCCGCGAGCTCCGTCCCGATGCCATCCACATCGCCACCGAGGGCCCGCTCGGGATCGCCGCGCGGCGCTTCTGCGGCCGGCGGGGCATCCCCTTCACCTCGGCCTTCCACACCCGCTTCGCCGACTACCTCCGGGTCTACGCCGGGATCCCGAAGGCGCTGACCTACCGCCTCCAGCGCTGGTTTCACGGCGGCGCGCAGCGAACGCTCGTGCCGGCCGCGAGCCTGCGGCGCGAGCTCGCCGCACGCGGCTTCGAGCACCTGGTGGAGTGGATGCGGGGCGTGGACGCCGAGCTCTTCAGGCCGCAGGACGGCGACTTCTACGGGCTGCCGCGGCCGATCTTCCTCGCCGTCGGCCGGGTGGCGGCGGAGAAGAACCTCGAGGCCTTCCTCGACCTCGAGCTCCCCGGCTCCAAGGTGGTGGTCGGCGACGGTCCCGCGCGCCCGGCCCTCGAGCGCGCCCACCCCGGCGTCCGCTGGGCGGGCTTCCGGGTCGGCGCGGAGCTCGCGCGCCACTACGCCGGGGCCGACGTGCTCGTGTTTCCGTCGCGCACCGACACCTTCGGCGTGGTCATGCTGGAGGCCAACGCCTGCGGCCTGCCGGTCGCAGCCTACCCGGTGAGCGGGCCACTCGACGTCGTGCGGCCCGGGGTCACCGGGGTTCTCGACGAGGATCTCGGCGCCGCCTGCCGCGCCGCGCTCGCGCTCGACCGCCGGACCTGCCGGCGCCACGCCGAGGGCCTGACCTGGTGGCGCTGCGCGGAGATGCTGCGCGACAACCTGGCGCCGATCGGGGCCGTGCTGTGGGAACGGGTCTGAGAAGCCGCCGCCTCAGGCGGCCGCTTCCTCCGGGCTGAGCTCCACGAGCCCGCCGGCCGCCCACGGCTGGTCAGGAATGAGGCGGGTACGGCGGCCGATGCGGAAGCTGCGGCCCCGCCACCGGACCCGTGAGCCGACGAAGGGGAGCGGCCAGAGCAGGAAGACGGCGAGCCCTCGCAGCACCACCAGGAGCGGGTAGTGGGCGAGCGGCCGGCTGACGCCGAGAGCGCGCTCCCCGATGGCGGCGAGCGCGCTGAGGAGCCCGAGGGTGCTGAGCAGCAGGCCTGCCGAGGCCGCTCCGGGCGCCGCCACGAGCAGAGCGAGGGCGAAGGGCAGGGGGTTCGCGAGGGCCTCGCCGAGGTAGCCCGCCGG
>JALOKS010000108.1 GCA_025456385.1 Thermoanaerobaculales bacterium
GAGGGCGGCGACGGCGACCGCCGCCGCGAGCAGCCCGCCGACGGCTCCCCAACCATGGAGTCTCTTCAGCTCAGCCATTGTCGTCTCCTCTGTGTGTGACGGCGGGGTTTCTGCCGTCCCGGGGCGGAAGCCCGTTCGCCTGGTCAGGAACGGGCGGGGGCGGTTGCCGCCCCCGCTTTCACCGATACGACGTGCTCAGTTCGCCTTCGAGGACCAGTGAATCACCGAGGTGATGTTCTCGCGGTAGCTGTCCTCCTCGACCAGATCCATGAACGACGCCCGGCGGGCGCGCCGCTCCTCCTCGGACATGCCGTCCGTCACCGCGTCGAAGGCCGCCTTCACCGCGTCGAGTCCCGCGGCGTCGCGGACCATGTACCAGATCGAGTGGTTCATCGGGTGGTCGGTGGTGATCTCCTCCGCCGACATGCCGTAGGCAACGACGACGCCCTGCTGCATCAGCGACTCATAGACCGGCTTGATCCGATTCTCGAAGTAGCCTTCGAAGTCGCTGCCCTTGCCCCGGGTGACCTGGATGAAGTGGCCGTGGTAGTAACCGCCGTCGAGAGTCGCGGCCGCCGAGCGCAGGTTCTCCGTCCTCAGGAGGTAGTCGCGGTGCTTGACGATCATGGCCGCGAACTCGGTGTCGATGGCCTTGAGCTTGTCCGCGCCCATCGCCTTCCAGGCGGCGTCGAAGGCCTCGCTCGCCTTCGCCAGGTCGCCGAGACTGCCCGCCGAGTACCAGGTCGAATGGGTGTAGCCCTCGGGGTGATGCAGGCCCTCGGCGTCGATGCCCCACTCGGAGATGTGGCCGTCGGCCATCAGCTTCTCCAGGATCGCCTTCTCGTTGCTCTCGAACATCGTCACGAAGTCGCCCCAGTGCGCGCGCTCCACGTCCCAGAGCGCGACTCTGGTGTAGGTCACCTTCGGCTTCTCGTCGGCGGCGGCCGCCGGCTGCGCCGGGGCGACAACCATCACCGCCGCCAGCGCGGCGGCCGCAGCCAGCGCCTGGAGCCAGCTGCCTTTCAAGTCGTTCGTGCTCACCCGCATGCTCTCCTCCTCATGGTCAGAACCGTTGTTCATCGCACGCACGTGCGGCGTGGCCTCGGGCCCCGCGCGCACGGCGCTCCTGCCGCCGCCTGCTCCCGCTCCCGCACCGCGAAAGTGAAGGCCCAAAAAGGTTGAGGGCCTCGACCGGCGAGCCACGAGAGCTCGCTGCTCGCCATTCAGTTGATACTGAAACTGAATCTTAAGATTTTATATCAGGAGATCGGAGCCGGTGTCAAGCGCCGTCAGCGGAAGTTCACGGCCGGCGAGGCCGGAGTGCACGGGGCCGACCACCGCGGCCTGCACCCCAGGGCCATACACTCCCTCATGAAGGGCGTCGTGTTCCCGGGTTGCTCCTCGCTCAGCCAGCTCAGCTCGTGCCGAGCCTTGCCCGAAGGGCGATTACGGCTGCCGCCGCGATCAGGAGCGCGAGGAGCGCCGCGCCGGGGCCCGACGCGGCCGGGATCGGATCGGCGGTCTGCAGCTCGATGAGGTACCAGGCGGCGCCGCCCGGTCCGTTGTCGTTGAACTCCACGATCAGCTCGTAGTCGTTGCCCGAAGAGGGCTGCTGCAGGATCGAGACGCCGGCTCGGGCCTGGACGATGTTCAGGGTCACCGGAAGCGCTGAGGCCGGCAGCGGCGGGTTCACGCCCGTGAACACATCCGAAAAACAGTTGCAGAACGAGTTGTTCGGGTTGCCCGGATCACCGGGCCACACCGGGAACCAGTCGACGCCGTTGATGACGGTCGGGTAGGTAACCCCACCGCGCCCGGGCGCCGTGAAATCGAGGTGGTACCACTGAGCGGTGTTGCCCTTCAGGATCAACTGACTGCGGCCGTCGATCCAGGCCTCGACTGCGATCGTTCCCGCGCTCAGGCTGCCGGCCACCGTGAGAATCGCCAGACCGAACAGAACCATCCGGAATGAAGCCCTCATGAGGTCCCTCCCTACGGATCCGGCAGCGGTCACTCCGGCGCCCGTGGGCCGTCGAACGCGTCCGACCGCCGACCGTTCTCAGGTGGTCGGAGTATCCGTCCGGTGCCGAAGACTGTCAATCGCCGGCGCTGATGGATAAACCTCATCTCATTTCGGAGCCGGATCGTGCTCCGAAATCGACGGTCGGTTCCGCGGCCTCGGCGGGTGCGCGGTCGCCGCGCCAGCGGCACGAAAAACGAAACCTCAGTGGTCGCCGTGCATCCGCTTGACCAGCGCGCGGTAGCGCGGGTGCTCACGGACGTTGTCGAGGTCCGAGTCCTGCTCCATCCACTCGGGGTCGGCGAGCCCGGCGTCGTAGGAGCGCTCGAGGGCGTCCATCGCGGAGCTGACCTCGCCGGCGAGCGAGTACAGACAGGCGAGGTTGTAGAGCACGAGGGCGTCGTTGCCCGCGCGGTCGAGGATCCGCGACGCCCATTCGAGGCTGCGGCGGGTCTCCCCGAGCGCGGCGAGGGCGCTCGCGCCGTCGAGCAGCAGCGGCACGTCGTCGGGGTTGAACTCGAGCCGCCGCTCCACCACCTCGACCCGGCGCCGGTTGGACGACTGCGCCTCGGTCGCCCGCCCGAGCCGGGTGTAGACCTGGGGCAGCAGCTGGAGGGCGCGGATCTCGTCCGGTGCGACCGCGGTCGCGCGCTCGAACATCTCGGCCGCGGTCTCGAGCTCGCCGGCGGCGAAGGCCACCGTGCCGTAGTAGTAGTAGGCCTCGAAGAGCCGCGGGTTGAGCTGCATGGCGAGCCGGAACTCGCGCGCCGCGTCCTCGTAGAGCCGCCGCTGGCCGAGCGCGAAGCCGCGCGCGGCGTGTGCCTCGGCGAGGTTGGGGTCGAGCTCCACCGCCCGGCGGCTCGCCTCCTCGGCCTGGGCGAGGTTCTCCTCGGTGCTCTCGTAGTTGCGCCAGAACTCGGTGTAGGTGTCGGCGAGCCCGGCGTAGGCGAGGGCGTAGCCGGGGTCGATCGCGATCGCCCGGCCGAACATCTCGCGCGCCGACCCGAAGTCGTCGAAGGTGCGACGGCGGTAGTAGCCGCGGCCCCGCAGGTAGTACTCGTAGGCCTGGAAGTCGGTGGTGCGCTCGACGCGCAGCGCGCGCTCCTCGACCGGGCTGAGGCTCAGCTGCAGGGCGTCGACGATGCTCCCCGCGATCTCGTCCTGGACCGCGAACACGTCCTCGAGCTTGCGGTCGTAGGTCTCGGACCAGAGGTTGAAGCCGTCGTCGACCTTGATGAGCTGCACGCTGACCCGGAGCCGGTCACCGGAGCGCCGCACGCTGCCCTCGATGACGTTGTCGACGCCGAGCTTGGCCCCGATCTCGCGCACGCCGAGCTCACTGCCCTTGAGAGCGTAGACCGAGCTCCGCGCCGGGATGCGCAGTCCGTCGACGTTGGCGAGGGCGCTGATCAGCTCCTCGGTGAGACCGTCGGTGAAGTACTCGTTGTCCGGGTCGGGGCTGAGGTTGGCGAAGGGCAGCACCGCCACCGACGGCACCCCGGCGGCGGCCGGCGCCGCCGCAGCCGCTGGCCGCGAGGCATCCGGCGCGGGCTCCCCGGTGACGGCGCCGCGTCCGATCCACCAGCCGGCGGCCAGGATCGCCACCGCTGCCGCGCCGGCCGCCAGCCAGCGCCAGGGCATGGCGCGGCGCCGGCCGGCGGCGCGGGCCGCTGCCAGCGGCCCGCTCCCGGTCTCCACCACCCCGGACTCGAGCTCCCGCCGCAGGCTCGTGAGCTCGTTGCGCACGTCCTTGGCGGACTGGTACCGCGCCTCCGGGTCCTTCTCGAGGCAGTGCTCGATGATGCGTGCCAGGTGCCGGGGCAGCGACTCGTTGATCGCCGTCACCGTCGGCGGCGTGTCCCGGAGAATGCTCGACACCAGCGCCGCCGACGACTCACCGCCGAAGGGGCGGCGTCCGGTGGCCATCTCGTACAGAACCACGCCGAGCGCGAAGATGTCGGTGCGGTGGTCGACCTGCCGACCTTCGACCTGCTCCGGCGACATGTAGGGCGCCGTGCCCATGACAACGCCGATACCGGTGAGGGCGGTCCCCTGGGTGGGGATCGCGGTCAGCTGCGGCTCCCCGTCCGAGCTCGTCGGGTCCTCGATCAGCTTGACGAGCCCGAAGTCGAGGACCTTGACGCGGCCCTCCCGCGACACCATGACGTTGGCGGGCTTGAGGTCGCGGTGGATGATGCCGCGGTCGTGGGCCGCCGCCAGGGCGTCGGCGAGCGGGATCGCGATCTCGAAGACCTTGGTGAGCGGCAGGCCCCCGGGCGGCAGGCCGTGGTCGAGGCTCTCGCCGTCGACGAGCTCCATGGTCAGGAAGTGCGTCGCGTCCGCGGACTCGATGCTGTGGATGGTGACGATGTTCGGGTGGTTGAGGGCCGCCACCGCCTTGGCCTCGCGCCGGAAGCGCTCGAGGCGCTTCGGGTTCTCGGCCATCTCCGCCGGCAGGAGCTTGAGCGCGACCTCGCGGTCGAGCTCGGTGTCGGTGGCGCGGAAGACGACACCCATGCCGCCCTCGCCGAGCTTGCCGGTGATCCTGTAGTGCGAAATGGTCTGCCCGATCATCGCCGTTCCCCTCGTCACCGCGCCCCGTCGTGAAACCGTGGTGAGCCCGTCCCGGAAGTGTACTCTAAAAACGATTCTTTGTCTCAATTGAATCGAGAGCCCGCAACCGGCGTGCCCGCGGCCGCCGGGCCGGTACCGGAGCCGTGCAGACCGCAGCGCGGCGCTGGGACCGGAAGCGCAACCCTCCCGGCGGAGCTGAGACGGCCCTGCTATCCTCTCCCCCGTTCACGGAGAGATCCGGTTCTCCGGGGGGGCCGATGACGGCAACACCAGGGCTCGGGACCGCCTTCGACAACGAACGCTACCTCGCCGAGCAGAGCGAGGCCATCCTCGAGCGGATGCGCCGGGTCGGCGGGAAGCTGCACCTCGAGTTCGGCGGCAAGATGCTCTACGACTACCACGCCGCCCGCGTCCTGCCCGGCTTCGACCCCAACGTCAAGATGCGGCTGCTGCAGCAGCTCGCCAGCCAGACCGAGATCATCCTCTGCGTCTACGCCGGCGACATCGACCGCCGCAAGGTGCGGGCGGACTTCGGCATCACCTACGACGCCGACACCTTCAAGCTGATCGACGACCTGCGCGAGCGCGGCCTCGACGTGCGCGCGGTCGTCATCACCCGCTACGAGGACCAGCCCGCCGCCGAGAGCTTCGCCGCCAAGCTCGAGCGCCGCGGCATCACCGTCTTCACCCACCGCCCGATCCCCGGCTACCCGACCGACGTCGCCCGCGTCGTCAGCGACGAGGGCTTCGGCGCCAACCCCTACATCCCGACCGAGGCGCCCCTGGTCGTGGTCAACGCCCCCGGCCCCAACAGCGGCAAGATGGCCACCTGCCTGTCGCAGGTCTACCACGAGCACCGCCGCGGCGTGCGCGCCGGCTACGCCAAGTTCGAGACCTTCCCGATCTGGAACCTGCCCCTGCGCCACCCGGTCAACGCGGCCTACGAGGCGGCCACCGCCGAGCTGCGCGACGTCAACATGATCGACCCCTTCCACCTCGAGGCCTACGACCGGCGCGCCGTCAACTACAACCGCGACATCGAGGCCTTCCCGCTGCTCAAGCGCATCCTCGAGCGCATCACCGGCGAGTCGATGTACCAGTCGCCCACCGACATGGGAGTGAACCGGGCCGGCCTCGCGATCGTCGACGACGAGGCCGCCCGCGAGGCGGGCCGGCGCGAGATCGTCCGCCGCTTCTTCCGCTACGCCTGCGACGAGGTCCTCGGGCTCGAGAACGGCGCCGCGGTGCGCCGCATCGAGGCCCTCATGGAGGAGTTCGAGCTCAAGCCCGAGAACCGCTCCGTGGTGCTGCCGGCGCGCGCCGCAGCCGGCGCCGCCGAGCTGCAGGCCGACAAGGGCCACCACGGCGTCTTCAGCGGCGCCGCCGTCGAGCTGCGGTCGGGCGACATCGTCACCGGCCACAACAGCCCGCTGCTGCACGCCGCGTCGGCGCTGGTCCTCAACGCCATCAAGGCGTTGGCCGACATCCCGCGCCACCTCGACCTCATCAGCCCCGCGGTCATCGGGTCGATCGGCACCCTGCGCCAGAGCCTGCTCGGCCGTGACGCCATCAGCCTCAACCTCGAGGAGACCCTGATCGCGCTCTCGATCAGCTCGACCACCAACCCCACCGCCCACCAGGCGATGCTGCGGCTGCCGGAGCTCCGCGGCTGCGAGCTGCACCTCACCCACCTGCCGACGCCGGGCGACGAGCGCGGCCTGCGCCGCCTCGGCGTCAACCTCAGCTGCGACCCGAGCTTCGCGAGCACCAAGCTCTTCATGTCGTAGGCCGCCGCTCACACTCCCGGCTGACAGAAGCACGACGAGCGGAGGGCGATGTCGGCGCCCGCCCAGGCCTCGTCGAAGCGCGCCTCGACGAGCTCGGCCTCGTCGTGCTCGCCCGCGAGCCGCAGGGCGCGCGCCAGCCCGAACAGCGACCATCCGTTGTCCGGCAGGCGCTCGAGGTCCTCGCGGTAGACCCTCGCGGCCTCGGAGAAGCGCCCCTCCTGCATCAGGGTCGCGCCGAGGGCGTGGCGGATCGGCTGGATCCAGTCCGGCGGCTCGTCGTAGCGCAGCCCGTCCTCGAGCGCGGCCGCCTCGGAGAGCGCCGCGACGCCCGCGTCCTTCGCACCCTCCCGGTACAGGATCTCGCCCTCCACCAGGCGTTCGGCCACCGCGAGCAGGTCGTGCGCCATGTTGTTGCCGAAGAAGGCCTCCTCCGGCACCGCGGCCCGGCGCTCGAGGAACGCCCGCTGCTCGGCGCGCGCCTCCACCGGCCGGTCGAGGGCCGCGAAGGCGACCGCCCGGGCGGCGGAGTGCATGGCGCGCGTGAAGGGCAGGTAGTCCGCCGGCTCGGGCTCGTCGAGGATCTCCTGCCAGCGCCCGAAGCGCATCATGACCTCGTAGGGCATGGCGATGAAGCCGTCCGCCCAGAGTGCATTCTGCTGCAGCCAGTCTTTCGGTATCTCGTCGACGAGCTGGCGGATCGAGCGCATCGCCGTCTCGCTCTGGCCGACCATCATCGCCGCGTAGGCCTTCATGTGGTGGTTGTGCGACATGTAGAGGCGGTAGAAGTCCGGCGGCACGAGGGCCGCCTCGCGGTAGGCGCGGTCGGCCTCGATCGCCCTGGTGTTGGCGACGATCGCCTCCCGCCAGCGGCCGCGGCGGACGTCGATGTGCGAGGGCATGTGCACCATGTGGCCGAGGCCCGGCATCAGGTCGCGCAGGCGGTCGGCGGCCACGTCGGCCCGGCCCGGCTCCGCGGAGGCCTCCACCGTGTGGATGTAGAGGTGCAGCGCGAGCGGGTGCTGCGGGTGCGCCTCGAGCACCTCCTCGAGCTGGGCCACGATCGCCGGCGTCCACTCCTTGGCCGTCCCGTCGTGATTCCAGAGGTCCCAGGGGTGGAGGTCCATCAGCGACTCGGCGTAGAGAGCCCCGACGTCGCCGTCGTCCGGGAACCGGACCCTGACCTCGCCCATCGCGGCCGCGAAGGCCTCGTCGAGCGGCGCGCGGTCGGCGGGCTGCGGCGAGGCGTAGCGGGTGGTGACGGCCTCGATCAGGGCCCGGTCGGCGCCGTCCTCGAGCCCCGCGGCGAGCTCCGCCGCGCGGCGCGCGGCGGCGAAGGCGGCTGCCTCGCGCTCACCGGGGACGACCGGGTTGTTGATGTGCGGGCCGTTGGCGTAGGCGATGCCCCACCACGCCATGGCGCAGCCCGGGTCGAGCTCGGTCGCGCGGCGGAAGGAGCGGATCGCCTCGTCGTGGTTGAAGGCGAAGAGGAAGGCCAGACCCTGGTCGAAGTAGCGCTG
>JALOKS010000436.1 GCA_025456385.1 Thermoanaerobaculales bacterium
GAGCGGAAGCGCGGCGGGTACGCTCAGTGGCCGCGGACGAAGAGCTCATAGAGCGTCAGGACGATCTCGACGACGATCAGCAGGACGATGTACCACTCGACGCGCAGGCTGCGCCGATTCTGCAGCAGGTCGAGCAGGGTCTGGGCCGTGTCGCCGATCAGCTCGAGCTTGCGCTGCAGGGCCTGTCGGCGCTCCCCGAGCTCGTACTCGGAATCGAGGCGCTGGAACAGGCGCTCGAGGTCGGTGCGCTCCCAGAGGATGTCGGGCTTGTCCCCCAGCTCGGCCCGGCCGACCGTGCGGTGCTGGATCAGGAGGATCTCGCCGATGTGGCGGGTGAGCTCGCGGTCGCTGCGCGTGCCGCGCCCGTATCGCTGGAGCTGCTCGGCCAGCGGCTCCACGCGATCGAAGGCGCTCGCCACCCGCGCCTCCTGCTCGGCGAGCAGGACGCTCTTCGCCAGCACGTCGGCCACGACCTGCAGGCGCGGCAGGTCGGCATCGGGCAGGTAGAGTGCGAACTGGTCGAGGCCCTCGGGGCGCGCCGGGTCGACCACGATGTCCAGGGCCTCGGTCTCCGGCGGTTCGAGGGGCTCGGAAACGAACGGCGTGAGGTTCTCGAGAAAGGCGGCCTCCTGCATCGGCGCGACGTCGATGAACACCAGCGCGCCGAACCGGAACAGCATCGCGTAGCCGCCGCCGGTGACCTCGAGCGTCAACGGGCTCGTCGCCAGCGGCTGGACCTGCTGCAACCGGCGCAGGTCGAGCCGATGGCCGACCAGCACGGCACGTGCCTGGATGCGGCGGGTCGTGGCCGGCTCAGCCATCGCGGCCCACCGCCTCAGACCAGCTCGCAGCGGACGACCTCGCCCGCCTCGTCGAAGTGCAGACGCAGCCGGCCGGTGCGGACGAGGCGATCTGCCTTCTCGACGGCCCCTTTCTCCGTGACGACCTCGACGAAGCTGACGGCCACGATCGCCGCGTCCGGACGGTCCTCGACCACCTCGAAGCTGAGGGTGTCGCCGTCGACCCAGCCGTGCTGGCCGGTAAGCCGCATCAGCTCGCGGCAGCTGCACAGGAAGCGCGCGATGGTCTCGTGGTGATCCGCAGCCATGGAGGGCCGTTCCGCTCTCGCTCGTGACGGAGCGAGATGGTAGCGCGAAATGGCTCCCGCCCTTCACCTCATGCGGCAGCAGCCCGCAGGAGACCGCCGCTCGGCGGCCGTTCGTCCGGCCATTGTCGGGCTCAAATCCGACCTACGGGCCGGGAGGGATCGCGGTAATGTCGGGCTGAAGCCCGACCCACGCGCAAGCAGGCGGCTCTCAGCCGGTCGCCCGCAGCGCCTGCTCGTCGAGGTAATGCACGGCCGTGTCGACGCGCCCGTCTGCGTGCAGCTCCAGCCAGCGGTAGGCCGGCGGGAGGTCGTCGACCACGAGCCGCTCGGTGGCCGGCGCGAACTGGATGCAGGTCGCGGGCGTGCCGATCAGGCGCACACCCGCACGCTCTGCCTCGAACTCCTGGTGGACGTGACCGAAGACGATCGCGCGGACCTTGCCGGCATGGCGGGCCACGACCTCGAAGAGCGCGTCGGCGTTGCGCAGGGCGATGCGGTCGATCCAGGGGCTGCCGACCGGCACGGGGTGGTGGTGCAGGAAGAGCATCGCGTGCGGCGCAGGGTGCCGGGACAGGGTCTCTTCGAGCAGCGCCAGCTCGGTGTCGGCGAGCCACCCCCACGGCTCGTTCGGGACCGAGCTGTCGAGGAGGATCAGCAGCCAGTCGTGGCGCACCAGCACCTTGGGACAGTCGACGTTGCCGCCCGGCAGGGCCGCGCCGAGGAGGTCCGCGTCGTCGTGATTGCCGGGCAGGCACTGGAAGCGGAAGGGGTAGCCATTGAGGGCGTGGCGCAGCCGATGGTAGGAGCCCTCGACGGGATCCTGGGCGAGGTCGCCGGTCACGATCACGTCGTCGCAGCCGTGCTCGCGGTAATGGAGCGTGTCGAGCACGGATCGCAGGCTCTGGTCGGTGTCGACCCGGGTCGACAGGATGTCGCCGGGCCGCTCGCAGAAATGGGTGTCCGTGATCTGGACCAGCCGAAGCGGTCGGCTCAGCTCGAATGGGTGCACGGGGGCGAGTCTCCGGCGGTCGGCACGATTGGCCGCGCATCATACCCCACCGGATGTGACGGGCGTCTTGCAGCCGGGTTGGGATAACCCGGCCTCCCGGCGGCGATCGCTCGACCGCCGGAAGGGACGCCCACGGGGGCGCTCGGCCCCACGGCACGGCGGCCTCAGCCGCTGCAGTCCCCCAGTCCCGCCACTTCCTCCGCCGTCAGTGACCGCCACGCCCCGGGCGCGAGCGACGGATCCAGATCCACCGGCCCGACCCGCTCGCGGTGGAGAGTGAGCACCCGGTTTCCGACTGCCGCGAGCATCCGCTTGACCTGGTGGTAGCGGCCCTCCGTCACCGTGATCCGCACCTGGCGGTCGCCCACGGTCTCGACGGCGGCCGGCCGCGTCTCCCGCTCCTCACCGCGGAGCCGCACCCCGGCGCGAAGGCTCGCCGCGGCGGCCTCGGCGA
>JALOKS010000437.1 GCA_025456385.1 Thermoanaerobaculales bacterium
GATGTCGGAGTCCGAGTGCGCGCGGCCGAGGAAGATCATCTCCAGCTGGAGGTCGCCGAGGTCGAGTCCGAGGCGGTCGGTGAAGGTCAGCTGCGGCGGCACGACGGCGAAGCCCGGCTCCTCGAGGCCGCGGACGATCCGCTCGAGGTGGTCGCGCTGGAGGCGGGCCGCGGCGGCCTCCGCGGAGGCGGGATCGAGCCCTGCCAGCTGCTCCTCGGCCGCGGCGAGCTGGGTGCGGATGAGATCCGCCCGGCGCTCGCGGTTCGCCGCGTCGGCGGCGATCTCCCGAGCGGCCGCCTCGTGCCCGATGGCCAGCGCCTCCGGAAAGGCGGCGTTGCCCCAGGTGTGGCCCCAGTGGCCGTGGGTGTCGATCACGAAGGCGAAGCGGTCGCGGCCGAGCTCGCGGGCGGCCGCCTCGCGGACCATCCGCCCCACCACGGCCGAGTGGCCGGGGTCGACGAGCACCAGCCCGCGCTCGCCGGCGATGACCACGTGGTTGCTCTCCCACGGCGAGCGCTCCTTCAGCACCAGCACCCGCTCACTCAGGCGCTGGACCGCGAACGGCGGATCGGCCTCCGCTCCGGCCGCCGAGATGGCGACGACGAGAGCTGCGGCGATGAGTGGCGGAAGCGGAATGCGTCGCATCGTGGCCTCCCTGCGGAGCCCCCTGACAGGGGACGGCGGTCGTGCAGTCGATACGCAGGTGACAGGCGAAAGTTGCGACGGCCCAACCCGGACAAGGCCGCAGCCGTCTGCCGCCCGGAGCTCAGAGCTCCATCACCGCCTCGACCGCCGGGTCGAGGGCGGCGGGTGCGCGGCGGCGGCTCGCCCAGGTGACGGCGAAGAGCACCGTGAACGAGGCGGCCATTGCCGCCGCCGCCGGCACCACGCCGGGGACGAACGGCGGCTTCGGCAGGGCCGCGAAGCTCGTCTGCCGGCCGAGAAACTCCACGAGCAGGTTGACCGCCATCCCGGTGGCGATCGAAGCCGAGGCCGCTGCGCCGGTGACCCGCCGCCAGTTGAGGCCGACCGCGATCGCCGGCGCGAGAGCAGCCGCGAAGGTGCCGAACGCGAAGGTCCCGAGGAGCGCGATCAGGTCGCCGTAGTGGAAGGCGAAGATCGCCGCAGCGGTGGTGAGCGCCACCCCCGCGACCCGTCCCCAGCGGAGCTCGTCGGCGACGCGCGTTCCCAGCGCTCGCGGCAGGTCGCGCGCGATCGCCGCGGCGCCGATGTTCACGAAGCTGTCGGCGGTCGACATGATGGCGGCGAGGATGCCGGCGATCACCACGCCGGCGAGCAGCGGCGGCGCGAAGCCGAGCAGGAACTGCGGCGCGGCCTCGTCCGGGTGGGCGAGCGGCGCGAGCCTGCCGCCGGCCACGAGCGCGGGGACGGCGAGGCCGACGCCGAGCCAGATCAGCAGGCAGAGGCTCTGGCTGGCGCCGATCGCGAGCGGCATCCACTTGAGCTTGCGGGGGTCGTCGAGCATGAAGAACTTGTGCAGCATGTGGGGCTGGCCGAGGGTGCCGACCGCGAAAACGAAGAACAGGCCGGCGGCGGTGACGAGCGGGGTCGCCCCGAGTGGGTCGAGATGGTCGGGCCCGAAGGCCTCGGAGGCCGCGATCGTGCGCGCCATCCGCTCGAGGCCGCCGCCCGCCTCGAGGGCGTAGAAGAAGACCGCGACCGCCGCGCCCATCATCAGCGTGCCCTGGAAGACGTCGGTGTAGACGCCGGCCACCATGCCGCCGGCGGTGGCGTACACCAGGACGACCAGCGTCCCGAAGGCCATGGCCGCCGGCAGGCTCCAGGCTCCGAGCAGGGCCTTGGTCCCGAAGACCGCCTCGATCAGGATGCCGAGGGCCTGGAGTTGGGCTCCGAGGTAGCCGACGGTTCCGACGATCACGGCGAGGGCCGCGAGGCCCGCGGCGAGGCGGCTGCCGTAGCGGCAGCGGATCATGTCGGGGATGGTGTAGACCTCGCGCACCCCGGCGAGCAGCCGCAGGCGCTTGGCGACGACCCAGCACAGCAGGCCCGAGGTGAAGCCGACCGGGATGCAGATGAACATCGAGGCGAGGCCGATGCGGTAGGCGAGGCCGGGACCGCCGATGAAGACGAAGCCGCTGAAGGCGGCGGAGGTGGCGGCAAGAGCGGTGACCAGCAGCCCGATGCCCTGGCCGGCGATGAAGAAGTCCTTCGCGGACCGCGTGCGGCGGGCGGCCCAGAACCCGATTCCGACGACCGCGGCCAGGTAGAGGACCGCAATCCAGATGACGGCCGGGCTCGCGAGCTCGAGCATCAGGAGCTCTCGCCGGGCTCGCGGAAGCGCCGGGCGAGCTCGTCGAGGTCCTCGGTGCGCAGCCCGGCGCGGTCGAAGCACAGGGCGTACGCGAGGGCGACCACCACCAGGGGCGCGAGCCACAGGCCGTAGACCATGAGGGCCGCGGCCGCCGGCAGTCCCCCGATCCACGGACCGTCCGCGACCCGGCCGCGCAGCAGGAGCATCCCTGCGACGCTGGCCTCGAGCAGGACGAGGAGGAGCGCGAGCGGCGGACCCAGGCCTCCGAGCCGGC
>JALOKS010000438.1 GCA_025456385.1 Thermoanaerobaculales bacterium
CACCGCGCCGCGGAAGAGGTCGAGCGACTGGTGGGCGTGGCCCCAGGCGACGCCGCGCACCTGTGGGTGCCGGTCGAGGATGGCGAGGAACGGCTCGGCGTCGAGCAGGCCGAGCGCGTCGAGGCCGGGCGCCTCCATGCTGACGGGTGGATGGTGCAGGCACACCAGCGCGTGCTGCTCACGATGCGCCTGGAGCGTCGCGTCGAGCCGGGCGAGTTCGTCGGCGCCGAGCTGGCCCTCCCCGTCGTTCGACCCCGCGAACCAGGTGTCGAGCATGACGATCGCCCAGCGGCCGACGAGCCAAACGCCGCCGACCTGGAACGGCGGGTGCGACAGGCGCCGGACCAGTTCGTCCGGCACGTCGTGGTTGCCCGGGACAAGGAGGACCGGCGCGCCGAGGTCGTCGAGCAGCAGCTCGAGGCTGCCGTAGGCGGCGGGCTCGTCCTGCACGAGGTCGCCGGTGACCGCGATCAGGTCGGCGGGCAGGTGCCGGCGCCGGGCCAGTGCGAGGCAGGCCTCCAGGCTCGGCTGCGTACGCACACCGCGCAGGCTGGCGGCGGGGTCGGCCATGAGGTGAGTGTCGGTGAGCTGCAGCAGCCGGATCATTCCAGGCACCGGTCGGGATGGGTGAAGCACTACGGCCGACATTCTGCAATGCCGCGAAGGCTTTTTCCCGGATCGTCGCGCCGGGCATGCGGAATTGACGACTGTCGCCTATTCTCCTTCCATGTCCCGGCGCTCCATTCCGCTCACGGACGTCCTCCACGACTACCTGCTGTCGGTGTCGTTGCGTGAACCCGACCTGCTCAGGCGGCTGCGCGAGGAGACGGCGGCGGATCCGGCCGCCCGCATGCAGATCTCGCCCGAGCAGGGGCAGTTCATGGCGCTCCTGGTGCGGCTCATGGGCGCGCGCAGCTGCCTCGAGCTCGGCGTCTTCACGGGTTATTCCTCGCTGGCCGTCGCGCTCGCGCTGCCGGACGACGGCCGCATCCTCGCCTGCGACGTCAGCGAGCGCTGGACGGCAGTGGCACGCCGCTACTGGGCGGCGGCGGGGGTCGGTCACAAGATCGAACTGCGCCTCGCCACGGCCATGGACACGCTCGAGCGCCTGCGCGAATCGGGCGCGGCGGGCCGCTTCGACTTCGCCTTCATCGATGCCGACAAGGAGAACTACGTCGGCTACTACGAGCGGGTGCTCGAGTTGCTGCGCCCCGGCGGCCTGATCGCGATCGACAACACGCTGTGGTCGGGCCGCGTCGCGGACCCGGAGAACGCCGAGGCCGACACCGTCGCCCTGCGGCACTTCAACGAGCACCTGCACCGCGACGAGCGGGTGGACTTGAGCCTCGTGCCGATCGGCGACGGATTGACCTTGGTCCGCAAGCGCTAGCAGACCGCGTGCCCTCCGCCTGGGCCGCTTCGATCAAGTGCCGAGTGCCAGGCGGAAGCCCAGGCTGCTCGAGCGGAAGCCCTCCTGCCGACCGTCCATGACGAAGGCGCCGTCCGTCGCAGGGTCCGATGCTGCGGAAGCCGGCATGACCGACCGCTCGAGGCACGGGCGGTCGCCCGTTCCGGCGCCGTCAGGGGGCAGCAAGCAGTCGCCCGTCCACTCCGAGATGCCGTCGTTGGCGCCGGCCCGCAGGTCCTGGCGAAGCAGCGCCTTCTGCAGCTCTGCGGTGCGCACCAGCCTCAGCTCCAGTCCGGTGTTCGCGTTGAGCCAGGCCACGAAGGCTCTCGCGTCGGTCCAGGAGACGCAGACCATGGGCGCCTTGCGATCCGCCTCCGGAGCATCGACGGCGACCGGGCATCCGGGCGCCTCGCCCGGCGTCTGCTCGTGGCCCGTCGCCTGGACGAAGTCCTGGAACTGGCTCCGGCTGACCGGATGCCGGGCGATCGAGAACGCGCCGACCCGGGTTTCGGGTTGGCCGGCCCGGGCCGGCAGGACGCCGGCCGCGACCGGCACCATGTCCTCGAGGACCGCCCATGCCGACTCCGGCAATCCCGACCGGAAACGGAAGTCGTTGTAGGCACGCATGGCCTCGGCGTAGGTCTCTCCCGCCGGCTCGGCAACCCCGAAGTAGTCGTTGAACGCGCGCTCGGCGCGAACCGGGTCGCCCTTGGATCGGGCCGAATCTGCTTCGGCAAAGTACAGGCCCGGCGGCACGACGGCACCCGAGGCAGCCAGCTCGCGCAACTTGTCCATCGCCGCAAACAGAGCCGCGACGTCACCGCTCTTGAGCGCCTCCACGGCTTCCTGTCGGGCGCTCTGTGTCCGCTGCTCGAGCGCGGGAGCGTCCTGTGCGCGCGGCGTCGAGCCGGCCCACAGCACCGACGAGCAGGCAATGACGCCGAGCACGCCACGCCCAACGGCGCTCCAGTGCAGACTCTTGCGCTCGTTCATGTCAGAAATCCACCACCTTGACCGCCGAGCTCGCGTATTCGTCCGGCGGCCGTTCCCCGAACCTGACGATGCCCTCGCGATCGACCCAGCGATACAGCTCCGAGGGCGCTGCCGAGCCTGTCGCGTCCTCGACCGGCTCTGCTCCGGCA
>JALOKS010000439.1 GCA_025456385.1 Thermoanaerobaculales bacterium
GAAGGGATTCGGCCTGCTGCTCGCGCTGGCCGCTGCGCTGCCGGCTGCGGCCCAGCAACGCCTCGGCGATGTCGCCGGCGGCATCACGCTCAAGAAGCCCACGGCGGAGGCGGTCGTCGTGGACGATGCCGCGCTGTCCCGCCCCGCGTCGGGGGGAACCGTCGGCCCCGTCGCGACCGGCGACCTGGTCGCCACCGTCGAGGCCGCGGCGCAGACGGCGCAGGCCGCCGCGGACCTCGTGCGGGAGCTGCCGCGGATCACGCCGACCACCTACGACCAGGCGCTGCGCGACCGGCTTCGGGCAACGGACTTCGAGCTCGAACGCATGCAGAACAGCCTGGCGCTGTTCGCTTTCGACGACCGCTACGGCGCCGCCCTCGACCTCGCGGACGCCGGCATCAGGTCCGCCCGCGGGGGGCTCGCCGAGGCCATCGCCACCACCGGAGGGAACCGCGCTGTGGCGGCGGAGACCAGACGGCGGGTCGCTGACGGCGCCCGCCAGCTCCAGGACGCCCTCGCCGATCTGCGCTCCGTCGCGCGCGCCGAGACCGCGGCAGCGGCGCCGCCGGCGCTCGACCCGATCACCGCCGACACCGCCATGCGGGCGCTCTGCGGCCGCAGCTACTACGAGGGCTCCGATCGCTACCGGTCGTGCCTCGACCAGCAGCGGGCGGCCTTCGACGCGCTGCTGCTGCGGAGCGGCGCCAGCTTCGGGATCGACGAGGCGAGCTTCAACCGCGCCCGCAACGAGTGCCGGCTGGAGTGGCCGCAGGACTTCGTCGCGCGGGACAGCTGCGAGCGCCAGCGGGCGGGTGCCGGGTCCGCGCCCTGAGCGGGCGGCGCGCTGCCGCTCGGCAGCGCCTGGAGCTCGAGGTGGGGCCGCGGCCGGGCCGGCCACCAGAGCGCGAGAACTGCCCTCCTGCCACGGGCTTTCCGATCCCTCCTGGGGACCTCGCCCGGATGAATCGGCAGCCTGCGGCTGCGGGGCTTCTGCCGTGGCCCGGGCTCACCGGCGCTGATAGACAGCCAGCATGTCCTCGACCGCCCGCCGCAGGTTCCCGTCGGCGATCAGCCGCACGAGCCTGGGGTTGGTGCGGCAGACGCGGCCGAGGTGCGACAGCGCCTCGCTCCGGCGACCCTGGGCGGCGAGGCTGATGCCGAGGTAGAACTCGGCGTCCTCGTGCGGCCAGGCCGCCCAGGCGGTGCGGAAGGCGGCCTCGGCGCCGTCGGGGTCGTCGGCGAGGAGGCGCGCGCGGCCCACGGTCCGCCACAGCTCGGGTGCGGCGAGCGGCAGGCGCCTGATGCGGCCGAGGACCTGGGCCTCGATCCCGGCGCCGAGCGTGGCCCGCGCCTCCGGCGGCATCGACTGCGCCAAGGCCATCCGCAGCTCGAGGCCGCCGATCCAGGTGTCGACGGCGACCCGCCGCACCTGCCACCAGGCGCCGCCGAGAAGCACGGCGACGAGGGCCGCGGCGAGCAGCGCCCGGCCCCGACCCAGGGCAACGATCCGCGGCGGCCCGGCGTCGGCGATGGCGCCGCCGAGGGCGAGGCTGATCGGGATCAGGCCGACCGCGAGGTGGGTGGGGTAGTGGAACAGGAGAAAGGGCGCGGCGGCGGCCGCGGTCAGGGGCAGCAGCGGGCCGGCTCGGCCGCGGGTCGCGATCATCGCCCACAGGAAGGCCAGCATCCAGACGGCGCCGCCGATGCCGAGCTCGGCGACCATCTGCAGCGGATCGCAGTGCGCCCACTCGAAGTGCGATGCGAGCTCGGCGCGGGCGCCGGTGCCGCCCCCGCGCTCGAGCGAGGCGAGCCGGCTCGGGTAGTACTCCCTGGTGAAGTGGCCCGCGCCGACGCCGCCGAGCGGGCGCTCGGCGACCATCTCCCGGGCCGCGGCCCAGCCGTCGCCGCGGGCCGACAGCAGCCCGTACCAGTCGCCGGCGGCGACCCGCTGCGCCTCGCGCTGCAGGCGCTCGCCGAGGCCGAGGCCGAGAGCGGCGCCGACCGCCATGACGCCGATCGCGGCAGTCGCCAGCCACAGTCGCCGCGAGCGCTGCCGCGCGAGCCAGACCGCCGCCATCATGATCAGGGCGACGATCCCGGTGAGGGTCTGGGTGAGGAGCACTGCGAATGCGAGGAAGGCGGCGAGCCCGCGCGCGAGCAGGCGGCGGCCGCGGCTGTCGCCCCAGAGCAGAAGCGGCGGCAGCAGGAGCGCCGCCGCCATCGCGAGGTCGGCCGGGTTGCCGGTCAGGCCGGTGAGGCTGAGCCGCTGGCTCGTGGACGGCGCCGCCAGGCGAAAGACCTCGAGCCCGGCCCGCTGCATCAGCATCACGGCGGCCGAGATCACCACCCCCGCCACCGCGGCCGCGCCGATCTGCCGCCGCGCGCCCTCGTCGAGGGTCGCGAGCCAGATGACGGCGAGCACCCAGATGGCGCTCGCGGCGGCCGTTTCGAGGGACCGCAGCGGGCTCGCGCTCCAGACCGCCGAGACCGCCTGCAGGACCGGCAGCGCGAGCAGCGTCCAGACCGCCGCCCCTGCGGGGAGGGCCAT
>JALOKS010000440.1 GCA_025456385.1 Thermoanaerobaculales bacterium
CGACGAGGCGACGGCGGAGTTGCCGATGTTGGTGTTGATCTTCACCCGGAAGTTGCGGCCGATGATCATCGGCTCGAGCTCGGGGTGGTTGACGTTGCACGGGATGATCGCACGGCCGGCCGCGATCTCCCGGCGCACGAATTCGGGGGTGACCAGCTCGGGCAGGCTGGCGCCGAAGTGCTCGCCCCGGTGCTGGCGCAGCAGCCTCGCGTAGCGCGGGTCGGCCCGCAGCGCGTCGAGCCTGAGGTTCTCGCGGATCGCGACGAACTCCATCTCCGGCGTGACGATCCCCTGGCGCGCGTAGTGCATCTGGGTGACGTTGCGGCCGGCGAGCGCGCGGCGCGGCGGGCGGATGTGGGCGAAGCGCAGGTGCGCGAGCGCCGGGTCGGACTGGCGGCGCGCACCGAACTCGGAGCTCGGCCCGCGCAGGGTCTCGGTGTCGCCGCGCTCCTCGATCCAGCGGGTGCGCACCTCGGGGATCCCCTCCATCAGGTCGACCCTCACCGCCGGGTCGGTGAACGGGCCGGAGGTGTCGTAGACGTAGACCGGTGGGTTCTCCTCGAGTCCCGAGCTCGTGACGGTCGGGGTCTGACGAACCTCCCGCATCGGGACGCGGATGTCCGGGCGCGAGCCCTCGACGTGGATCTTGCGCGCGTTGGGAAACGGCCGCGTGACCTCTTCCGATAGCCGGGCGGTGGTGCGGATGAAATCTTCCGGTATGGCGCTCATGCCTGGGTCCTCGCGGATGACGGGGGACACGGGCGCCTGCGGCTGCACCGCTTCCCTCCGCCGGTTTGAGCCGGATCAGGTTCCAAGGGTATCTCTCAGCCGGGCGCGCCGGCACCCCTAGCGGGTCGAGCGTCCGACACTAACGATTGGGGCGGGGCATTGCAACATGGCGCGACAGGGGTCTCGATGCGGCGCCGGGGTCGCCCGGCTTGCCTCGCCTGCGTCGACCGCTTAGCCTTGCAGGCCACTCCTCGCACAACCCAGCCAGGCACCGCCATGACGGCCTTCGACACCGAGCTCGCCCGCCACAACATGCTCGAGCAGCAGATCCGCCCCTGGGAAGTGATCGACCAGCGGGCCCTCGACGCGATGGCTGCAGTCCCTCGCGAGAGGTTCGTGCCGGAGCGCTTCCAGCGTCTGGCTTTCGCCGACACCGAGATCCCGTTGGCACACGGCGAGTCGATGCTGGCGCCAAAGATAGAGGCCAAGCTCCTGCAGGCGCTCGACGTCCAGCCCACGGACCGCGTCCTCGAGGTTGGGACCGGGAGCGGCTACCTCGCCGCCTGCCTGTCGCGGCTCGGCGGCCACGTCGTCACGGTCGAGATCCACCCCGACCTGCACGACGAGGCCAGGGCCCGGCTGGTGGCCCTCGGCGTCCAGAACGTGGAATGCATCGCGGGCGACGCATTCTCGGTCGCCGTCCCCGGAGTCCCTTTCGACGTGATCGCAGTCACCGGGTCGGTCCCGCGGCTGCCGGTGCTGCTCGAAGGGATGCTCGCCGAAGGCGGCCGCCTGTTCGCGGTCGTCGGCGAGCCTCCTGCGCAGCGCGCCACCCTGGTGACGCGCATCCGCGGCGACGTCTACCGTCGCGAAACCCTGTTCGAGACGGTCCTGCCGCCGCTGCACAACGCCCCCCGCCCGGCCGCCTTCGTGTTCTAGGGCCGATCCCGTGCGGGACATGCGGCCGCGCGAGCTGGAGTCGCACCTCGCTGCGTCGGCCGAGCCGCCCCTCCTCCTGGACGTCCGCGAGCCCTGGGAGTTCGAGATCTGCCACATCGCCGGCTCGACGCTCGTCCCGATGCAGCGCATACCCGCCCTGCTCGGGCAGCTCGACCCGAACCGCGAGACGGTGGTGATCTGCCACCACGGCATCCGCAGCCGGCAGGTGGGCTGGTACCTCGAGCGGATGGGCTTCGGCCGGGTGGTCAACCTCAGCGGCGGCGTGGACGCCTGGGCGCGCGAGGTCGACGCCGCGATGGCGGTCTACTAGCGGGAATTCCGCGCACCCCGCCGCCGTGGGTGCTACAAATGGATCGGGGCCGTGGACACGCTGGCCGGCCCAGGTCCAACCGTCCGACCGCCGGAGGCGCCCCATGAAACCGACCCGCACGATCGACTTGTGCCAGGCCAGCCGCTCCCAGCTGCTCATCGTCGACGTGCAGGACCGACTGTACCGGGCGATGCCGCCGGACTGCCTCGAGCGGGCCATGGCGAACATGTCCCGCCTCATCGAGGCAGCGAAGGTGCTCGGCATTCCGGTTACCGCGACCGAGCAGTACCCGAAGGGACTGGGGTCGACTCGCGACGAGATCGCCGAGCGGGTCCCCGGCCGAATCTTCGCCTGTGCGAAGCAGAACTTCTCCTGCTGCACCGCGCCGGGCTTCGAGGAGCGGCTCAAAGAGCACCGGACCCGCAACCAGATCGTGATCGCCGGCCTGGAGGCGCACATCTCGATCATCCAGACCGCCGCCGGACTGCAGAAGTGGGGCTACACGGTCTTCGTGGTGTACGACGCCGTGTGCTCCCGCAGCCCG
>JALOKS010000441.1 GCA_025456385.1 Thermoanaerobaculales bacterium
CCGGCCGCCGCCGGCACGCGGCGCGGCTCCGCCCGGGGCGACTCGCTCACCCGGTCCGTGACTGCTGCGTTCCTGTTCCTGTCCAAGGGCCGCGCGCGCCTCCTTTGCGGTCGAGGATCCCGACCGCCCGCATCATACCGTCAGCGTGCGGAAATCGCACCGCGGCGGCGCGCCGCCCGCGGCCTCACTGACGCGGCTCGCGCTCGAGCGGGTCGTCGGTGTCGAAGAAAGAGGCGAGGTCGCGGTCCTGAAGGGCGTCGAGCTCCGGCAGCAGCTCGACGAACGGATCGGGGCCGCGTCCGCGAGCCACGCCGCCGTCACCGGGCGCGTCGGGCCGCGCCAGCGCCGCCGACCGGCTCTCCAGGAAGCGCTGCAGGCGGACCGCGCCGTCCTCGGCGAAGCTGACGAAGCGGACCCCGACGGCGGCAAACCCCTCCTGGGAGCGCGAGGCGTGCCGCACCATCTCGCCGCGGCCGATCACGGTCCCGCCCGGGTCGGCGAGGTGGAGGCGGAAGACGACCGGCGAGCCGAGCTTGGGCTGCACCTCCATGCGCACCAGCATGCCGGTGGCCGAGAGGTTGATGGTCTGGCAGAAGAGCTCGCGGCCGCGGTTGCCGAGGGCCGTCATGAGGTTCATCGGCACCCGCGTCGCGACCCGAGGCGCGACGTTGAGGAGGCCCGCCATCTGCTCGCAGACCATCTGCGGCGGATCGCTCACCAGCATGACGCGGTTCACGCCGCGGCTCTTCAGCGCCCGCGCCGCATCGACCTGGTCGGGTTGAGCGAGCACCATGATCGCTGCATTGCGGCTCGGAGAGCGGCCGCGCCGGAGATCGCCGACCACGCGCTCGAGCGACGACTCGACGGGCTCGGCGTCGAGGATGATGACGTCGTACCGCTGCTCCGCCGCGAGCGCGACCCCGGCCTCCGGGCTCGCGACCCAGTCGACCTGGACGGCGTCGCGCTGGAGCACGGGGACGAGACGCTCGAAGGCCTGGCGCTCGACGCCGGCCGCCAACACACGGGGCTCCTTGGTGTTCATCGGCCGGCCCTCCCCCCGGGCGTCGTCGGCGCGGACCTCCAAGTGGCCGGCGTGGACCTCGCGCGACCACTGCCGCCACGCCCGCACACTTTCGATTATCTCACTGTCACGCAAGAAAATCGCTCACGGCCCGGCGCCAGCGCCCGGCGAGCTCGGGCGGCGGCGGGGCCGCCAGCTCGAGGGCCAGCAGGACCGGGTAGACCCAGCTCGGGTCCCCGCCGACCGCTCGCACCGCCGCCGCGACCACCGGGTGGCGGCGGGGCAGCACGAAGCCCGAGGCGGTCTCCCGCACGCCGCCGCCGCCCTCCCCGAGCTCGAGGGCGCGCGGAGCGACGGCGGCCCGCAGGCGCTCGCGCAGCTCCCGCTCGGCCGGCTCGAGCTCGAAGTCGGCGAGCGGCCGGCCGCCGGCGAGGCCTCGCAGCCGCCGCACGGTCTGCCGCGCGCGCTCGCCCGCCCGCTCCCGCAGGCGTCGCCACCGGCCGGCGCGGCGGCGTGGCGGGGGCTGCCAGCGGACGCCGGTGAGCTCGCTGAGCAGGCCGCGGATCTCGGCGGAGGCGCGGACCGTCGCCGCCCGGTCGACGAGCAGCTCGGCCGCGTCCTCGTCGGCCTCCACCGCGACGAGGCGGCCGCCGCGGGGGCGGGCCAGCTCCTGAACGCGGTCGACCGACAGCGGCGGCACTCCCGGCGCGAGGGTCTCCAGGAGGGGCAGCGCCCGCAGCTCGCGGGCGCGCAGGCCGCAGGCCGCGGCCCGCAGCGCGAAGACCGTGAGGCGCCGGCGGTCCGGGGCCGCCATCGTTTCGAGGCGGCTCCCGAGGTTGGCGACCATCCACGCCGCACGGTCGGCGAGGGCCGCCACGTGGGGCTGCGCCGCGCGCCGCAGCTCGGCGCCGCCGGCCTCCGCCGGCACCACGCCGGCGAGCTCGACCGCCGCCTCGAAGGGCGGCAGGCCGGGAACCGCGGCCCGGGCCGCCACCACCCCGTCCCGGAGCAGCCACAGCACGGGCTCCTCGCCCCGGCGGGTGAGCCCGACGCGACACGGCAGCGGCGCGCTCTGCCGGACCTCGTACATGCCCGCAGCGAAGCCGCGCACCGCAGGGCGGCCGTTGACCGCCACCTCGCCGTCGGCGAAGCGGCAGGCCTCCACCGTCCAGCTCGCCGCGCGGGCGAGGTCGAGGCCTGTGCAACGCCAGACCACGACCGTCTCCCCGGCGGACCCGGTCCCGCTTCCGGCGGAGAGGCGCGGCCGCCCCGACCGCCCGAGCTCGAGGCGCCGCGGCGCCTGGCCGCCGCCGTCGATGCGCAGGCGGGCGCCGGGCAGGGCGCCCGCCCACAGCAGAGCCTCGGCGCCGCTCGTCTCGAGGCGGGCGATCGCGTCCTGCCGCCGCCCCCCGGCGAGGCCGGAGTCGAGCGCGACGGCGAGCTCCTCGAGCAGCTCCCGCTCCGGCGGCGCGCCCCGCCAGCGGATCGTCACCCGGCGCATTCCGCAGTCGACCGCGAG
>JALOKS010000442.1 GCA_025456385.1 Thermoanaerobaculales bacterium
CTACCTCGCAGGCTGCTTCGTCCTCGGCATGGCGGCGGTGAACACCGGCAACAACGCCCTCATGGCCATGCTCGGCCTCGGGCTCGGCAGCTACGTCGTGTCGGGCCTGTGGTCGCGCCAGGTTCTCGGCAAGCTGGAGGTGGCGGTCCGGCCGCCGGCGGAGGTCTTCGCGGGCCGGCCGGCCGTGCTCGAGCTCGAGCTCGTCAACCGCTCGCGCCTCTTCCCGGCCTACGGCGTGATCGTCCGCGACGCCGGCGGCACGGTGCTCGTGCGCGAGGCGCTGGTGCCGGCGGGCGGCCGCGCCCGCCGTCCGCTGCAGCTGGTCTTCGCCGAACGCGGTTGGCAGCGGCCCGGTCCGTGGCGGCTGGAGGTGCTGCTGCCGCTCGGCTTCTTCCTCAAGTCCAAGACCCTGGCCGTCGAGCAGCAGGTGCTGGTCTTTCCGCGCCTGCTGCCGGGCGCGCGGGCGCCGCTGCGGCGGGGCGGCGGCCGGCGGGGGCCTGACGCCTTCGAGGCCCGCGGCCGCGAGGGCGAGGTCCTCAGCCTGCGCGGCTTCCGCGAGGGCGACGAGCTGCGCGCCTTGCACTGGAAGCAGACCGCGCGCCAGCAGAGCCTGGTCGTCGTGGAGCGCCAGCGCGCGGCCGAGAAGCCGGTGATCTTCGTCGTCGACCCGCGCCTCGAGGACCCCGACGACCGTGCCCAGCTCGCGGCCTTCGAGCGCCTGGTCTCCGAGGTCGCCACCGGCGTCGTGCACCGCCTGCGCGAGGGCGTGCCGGTGGGCCTGATCGTGGGCCAGGTGGTGGTGCCCCCGCTGCGCGGCGCCCGGCGCGCGCCGGCGCTTCTGAAGCCGCTGGCCGAGGTCAGGCCGCAGCCTGCGAGCGCGCCGTCGCCGGTGGCAACGGTGCCGGGCCGCCGGGTCCTGCGCTCGCTCGTCGCGAGGGCGTCGTGAGCGCCGCGGAGCACCGGCGGCTGGTCGGACTGCTGCTGCTGTGGGCGCTGCTGCCGCTGCCCTTTCTCTATATCGTGCTGCCGCCCTTCTGGCTGGCGGCCGCCGCTGTCGGCCTTTTTCTCGCCCTGCGGCCGGAGACCGAGCTCAGGCTGTCGAGCCTGAGGCTCAACGCCCTCGGCATCGCGATCGTCGTCGTCGTGCTGGCGGTCGGCGGGCTCCGGATCAGCCCGCTGCGGCCGCTCGGCCACCTCGTGCTCCTCCTGACCGCGGTGCGCGCGCTCACGGTGAGCGACCGCCGCAGCTTCCTGCGCGCGCTCCTGCCGGTTTTCCTGGTGTGGCTGGTGGCGGTGACCTCGTCGACCCACCTCGCGGTCGTGCCGTACTTCGCGGTGTCGGCCGCGGTGTGGTGGTGGACCGGGATGCGGCTCCTGCTCGCGGGAGCCCTCGGCGCCTCCCTCGTCGACCGAGATCTGCCGCGGCCGCGGCACGCTGTCCTGGCCGCGGCCGCGGCGCTCGTCCTGGCGGCGCTGGTTTTCGTGGTCATGCCCCGCCTGCGCGAGCCGTGGATTGCCGGCCGCGGCGGCGTGAGCAGCGTCACCGGCTTCACGAGCCAGGTCGAGCTCGGCGGCGTCGGCACGATCCGCGAGTCGCCGGCGGTGGCGATGCTCGTGCGCTCGGTTTCCGGCGAGCGCCTCGAGTCGCGCTGGATGCGGCTGCGCGCGACCGCCCTCGAGCGCGTCACCCTCGACTCGTGGTCCCCGCGCGGTGCGCAGCGCGTGCCCCGCGTCGAGGACGGGCTGATCTGGCCCTACGGCGACGGTCTGTCCCTCGACCGCACGGTCGAGCTCGAGATCGAGCTCATCGCGCCGCGGCGCTACCTCTTCCTGCCGGACGGCGCGGTGGCGCTGGCGGTGCCGGTCGCCGTCCGCCTCGACCCCGCCAACGGCGTCGCTCTCGCGGAGCGCGTGCGGGGCCCGCTGCGCTACCGGGTCTGGGTGGCTCGGGACAAGGGTCCGCGGCCCGCCGACCCGCCGCCGGCCGTGCTGCCCAGCTTCGAGCCCCACCCGGAGGTGCGCCGCCTCACCCTCGATGTGGTCGCCGGCATCGAGACCGACGTCGCCCGCGCCGCCGCCGTCGAGCGCCATCTGCGGGAGAACTACGCCTACTCCCTGGTCGGGATGGCCAGCCTGCGCTCCGATCCGGTGGCCTGGTTCCTGCTCGAGCGGCGGGCAGGCCACTGCGAGTACTTCGCCGGCGCGATGGTGGCGATGCTCGCCGACCTCGGCATCCCGGCGCGGATGGTCACGGGCTACGCCGGTGGGGACCTGTCGCGGGACGGCGCGTCGGCGGTGGTGCGCGAGGCCAACGCCCACGCCTGGGTCGAGGCACGGGTGGGCCACGGCGCGGAGTGGACGAGCTTCGACCCGACGCCGGCCGCCGAGGTGCCGGCGCTGAACCGCCTGCGCGGACGGGATCGGCTGCGCTTCAGCCTCGCCCTGGTCGAGTCGACCTGGGATCGGTACATCCTGACCTACGGCTTCGGCGAGCAGGTGCAGCTGCTGTCCGCGATCACCGGGGCCGTCGACGGCCTCGC
>JALOKS010000109.1 GCA_025456385.1 Thermoanaerobaculales bacterium
GAGGCGTCGGGCCGGGAAGTGAGGTCGATCTGCTGCGTAGAGGTCGGCAGGACAGACGCTTGATACACTTGCCGACGTCCCGATCCCGGAGGTGAGGCATGGGAACGAAGGTGCTGCTCCTCGCGCTCGTTGCGGTGCCGGCGCTGCTGTTCGTGATCTACCTGGTCATCCGCGTGCGCTACAAGAAGGCGGGGCCCGACGAGGCGCTGATCGTCTACGGCCGCCGCAAGCTCCTCGGGCGCAAGGTGCGCTCGGAGAAGGGCGAGGTGGAGGGCTTCCGGATCATCCGCGGCGGCGGCACCTTCGTGTGGCCGGCCTGGGAGCAGTACGAGATCCTGTCGTTGCGGATGATGACCCTCGAGATCGACCTGCGCCACGTCTACACGATCCAGGGCATCCCGATCAACGTCAAGGCGGTCGCCCAGGTCAAGGTGCAGGGCGACATCGACCACATCCGGCGCGCCGCGGAGGGCTTTCTCGGCATGCCGGTGGACGCCGTGCAGGCGACGATCAAGGAGACGGTCGCCGGCCACCTCCGGGGCATCATCGGCACGCTCACCGTCGAGGAGCTGTACCGCGACCAGCGGCGCTTCCAGGAGAAGGTGCGGGAGGAGGCCCACGTCGACCTCATGGGCATGGGCTTCGAGTTCCGATCCTTCGTCTTCCAGGCGATCCAGGATGACCAGGGCTACCTCAACGCCCTCGGTCAGCCGAAGATCCAGGAGGCGCTCAAAGGCGCGCGCATCGCGACCGCGGTCGCCGACCGCGAAGCCGCCGTCGAGGAGGAGCAGGCGCGGCAGCAGAAGGAGCAGAAGCGGATCGGGGTCAACACGGAGATCGCCGAGGCCGACCGTGCACTGAGCCTCAAGAAGGCCTCGATCAAGAAGGAGGTCGACGTCGCGGATGCGCAGGCGGTCAAGGCCGGCGAGATGGAGATCAAGGTCCAGGACATCAAGATCGCCGAGCGCGAGGTCGAGCGGCAGAAGCTCGAGCTCAACGCGCAGATCCGCGAGCAGGCGGACGCCAAGAAGTACGAGGCCGAGCGCCTGGCCGACGCCAAGAAGTACACCGTCGAGCAGGAGGCGGTCGCCGAGCGGCTGCGCCGCGAGCAGGCCGCCAAGGCGCTGCAGGCCGAGGGCATCGCCAAGGCCGAGGCCGAGTCGGTGCAGCGCCGCCAGATCGGTCTCGCGGAGGCGGAGGCCATCCTGGCGCGGGGCGAGGCGGAGGCGGAGGCGCGCCGCAAGCTGGCCGAGGCTCTCAAGCTCTACAACGAGGCCGGCCTCTCGATCGAGGCTCTCAAGGTGCTGCCGGAGATCGCGGCAGCGGTGGCGGAGCCGCTGGCCCGCGCGGGCGAGACAACCATCATCTCCACCGGCGGCCGGCCGGGCGACGGCACCGGGGCGGCGCGCCTGACCGACGACGTCATCCAGGTGCTGTCGCAGCTCGGACCGGTCATGAAGCAGCTGTCGGGCGTCGACCTCGACAGCCTGCTGCACAACATCGCGCGGCTGCCGGGCGCGGTCGCGGACTCCATCGAGGCCGGCGCCGTCAAGAACGTCACCAAGGAGCGCTGAGGGGCGCGGCGGCGAGGTCACGATGGCGATGCACCGGCAGGTGAGCGCCCTGCTCTACGAGCTGCAAGGGGCAGGCTCGCCGCTGGCCAAGGCGAAGGTCCTGGCCCGCGCCTGGCGGACGGTGCGGGAGCTCAGCCCCCTCGACCGGAAACTGCTCGCGCGCGAGGCGGGCTTCGCCGGCGCCGAGGAGATTCTCGAGGGACTGGCGAAGCGGCGGGGGGGCTTCGCTCCGGCACTCATGCTCGAGCTCCTGGGAAACGCTCAGGCGGGCGGCGGCGAGTCGGTCGCCGCCCTGCTCGGAGCCCTGCGCGACCACGAGAGCGCCGGTGAGGTGGCGGCCCGGGCGCTCGAGGCGACGGCCGACCTGCTCGAGGGGCCGGCCTCGGGCCCGGCGGCACGTGGGCTGGGCGAGGGCCTCGACCGGCTGACCGAGGTCGGCGTCACGGTGGAGCGGACGGCCGAGGAGGCGCTCGCGGCCCTGCAGGCGGTCGAGCTGGGCGCTTCGCCGCGTACCGGGTCCACCGCAGGCGATCGCGCGGACCCTGGACCGGCGACGCCGCCGGACCCAGCCGCGCCGGCCGCCGCCCGGCCGACGCCCCGGCCGCGGCGGCGCGCGGCCTCAGGGTGGGACCTTCTGGCGAGGGGCGGCAGCGGCTCCCGCCCGCGGTCGCCGGCGCGCGCCGAGACCCCGGGCGAGCCGCCACCGGCGCCCTCGAGCTTCGCCGCTCCGGCAGTGCTGTCGGCGCTCGGCGCCCAGCGCTCACTGCTGTCGAGACTGCTCGTGCTGCGCCGCGAGCTCGCGTCCTTCGCGGGCTCGAGCCGGGGCACCCTCCTGCAGCTGGTCGAGTCCTTCCCCGAGGGATGGCCCCGACGCCGGGTCGTCGCGTCCCTGCTCGAAGGAGGCCTGGCGACGGAGCCGGCCGACGCGCTCGCCCTGGTGGCCGCGCTCGGCAGCGAGCGCGACCGGGGCTGGTGTCTGACCTTCCTCGCCGGGCGCGGCCTGCTCCGCGGCCCTGAGCTCGAGCGTGCGCTCGCGCTTCTGGTCTCCCCGGCGCTGCGGCGCCGCCTCGAGGCGGTGGCGCGACGCTCCTGACCGGTGGCGCGGCGGTCGGCCCGGCGGAGCAGGCTCAGCCGGACATGCCGTGGATCCGCAGCAGCTCGGCGAAGCGCGGGTCGCGCCGCAGGGGGTCGAAGGCGGGATCGACGCGCAGCGTCGCCGGAGAGATCCACCCTGGGAGCAGCAGCGCCTTCTGGATGAACTTGACCGCGCGGTAGGGCTCTCCGACCCGTGCGTAGATCTTGGCCAGCCTGACCAGGCTGGCATGTCCGGCCATCGCGTCGTCGGAGGGGGGAAGGAGCTGCAACGCGCGCTCGCCGGCGGCCACGGCGTTCTCGCGGTCGCCGAGCAGGGCGTAGGCCCATCCGAGGGCGGCATGGATCGTGGCGTCGCCCGGCGAGAGCTCGCGCGCCTGCTCGAGGGCCGCCCGCGCGGCGAGGCAGGCCGCGACGTCCGGACCCGGGCTGCCCGCGAAGACGCGGCACTCGCACTCGTACAGTGCTCTCGGCGCGGCCTCCTCGGAGATCGGGTCGGAGATCTGGTCGCCGGCTTGCGCGAGCCAGCGCAGCGCGCTTTCGGTGTCGCGCTCGACCAGCGCCTGCTCGTAGCGGAAGTAGGCCTGCTGCGCGGCGTCCTTGGCTGGCATCCGGTCGAGCATCCGTCCGGCCTCGGCGAGGTTGCCGTCCCGGCCGCGCAGGATCCGGGCGCCGAAGACGTACGGGAACACGTCGTCGGGTGCGAGCTCGATCGCGCGCCGGCAGTGCGCGAGAGCCTCATCCCAGCGGCGCATCCGGGCGCAGGTGCCGGCGAGATCGAGGATCGTCACCTCGTCCCAGGGGTCGGCCGCCGCCGCCTGCCGCAGTGCCTCCAGGGCTTCGTCCCAGCGGCCCTGGCGGCGGAGGACGACGCCGATGCTGGAGAGGACCACCGGGTCGCCGGGGCGCCCCGCGGCGGCGGCGTTGAGCTCGGTCAGAGCGAGGCCGAAGTTGCGCTGGCCCCAGTAGTAGTAGAGCCCGAGGGCGCGGTGGCCCTCGCTCAGGCCCGGGTCGAGCTCGAGGGCGGTGCGGGCGGCGGCGAGCGCGCTCGCCAGCCGTCCCGGCGAGCGGTCGTAGCGGAAATGGAACATCTGGCTGTGGTTCTCGCTCGAGGCAGCGTGGGCGAGCGCGAAGCCCGGGTCGAGCTCCACGGCGCGAAGGAAGTGGCGGCCGGCGCTCTCGAGCTCTCGCGCCTCCCAGGTCCAACGGTCGGGAATGCCGCGGAGGTAGGCCTGGTAGGCCTCGACGTTCGAGGTCGGCCGGGACTCGAGGAGCCGGCGCTCGGTCTCCGTCAGGTCGAGGGCCAGGGCATCGACGACCGCGAGCGCGATGGCCGTCTGGACCTCGAAGACCTCGGCCAGCAGGCTCTCGTGTCGGGAGCCCCACACCTCCAGGCCATCCTCGGCCCGGACCAGACGAACGGCGACCGCCAGCCGCGGCTCCCCGGCCGCGTCGGGTTCGACGCGGGTGCTCCCCTCGAGGACGAACGACGCGTTCAGCTGCTCGGCGAGCGCCTTCGAGGACGCCGGGTCGTCGCCCGGGGGCGCGGCGACCGAGGGCACGACCACGCTCAGGGCGCCGGCGCGGCGCAGCCGGTCGGCGAGCTCCAGGCTCAGCCCGGCGGCGAAGGTCGGCTCCGAGCCGGAGCCGAGGTCGACGAAGGGCAGCACGACGACCTTCAGCCTCGGGACCGGCGATGGCGCCGTCTCGGGAGGCGGAGCGCCGCGGTCGAAGAGCCCGCAGCCGGAGAGCGCGACAGCGGCCAGCAGGGCGGTGCACAGGCCATGCGAGCGGGCCCGGGCTCGGAGCGCGAGCCGGCCCCCCGGATCACGACGCTGTCGCGCGCCGATTTCCCCGCCCCGAGTCATCCGCCCGCCTCCGCTGCCGCGCGGTCGCGCGGCCCGCCGATCATACCGCAGGGCGCCGCCGTGGCCCGCCTGCGCCGCCTGCGGTCAGCGGGTGCCCGCTTCGGGCGGGTCCGCGAGGCGCTGCGCGAGCAGGGAGTACCGGGCGCGGATGGTGGCGTTGCCGACGGCCCGAGCCAACGCGCGGTTGGAGCCGACGATGACCACCAGGCGCTGACCGCGCGTGATCGCGGTGTACAGGAGGTTGCGCTGGAGCATCACGTGGTGCTGGTGGTGCAGGACGACGACCACCGCCGGGTACTCGCTGCCCTGGGCCTTGTGGATGGTGCAGGCGTAGGCCGGCACCACGTCCTCGAGGTCGTCGGCCGCGACCACCACGGTGCGATCGTCGAAGCGCACGGCGATCTCACGGTCGCCGTGGTCGATCGCCTCGATGCGCCCGAGGTCGCCGTTGAAGACATCGAGCTCGTAGTTGTTGCGCACCTGCATGACCTTGTCGCCGACCCGGAAGCGGCGCCAGCCGACGACGAGCTCGCGCCCGGGCGGCGTCAGCACGTCCTGCAGGCGCTCGTTGAGGCGGATGACTCCGAGCTCGCCTCGGTGCATCGGCGCCAGCACCTGGATGTCGGAGACCGGATCGAGTCCGTAGCGCTTGGGGAGGCGACGGGCGGCGAGGTCGACCGCGAGCTCGGCGGCCTCGGCCGGGTCGTCGCGGGGGATGAAGAAGAAGTCGACCTGCTCGGCATCGGGGTCGAGCCGGGGCATCTGGCCGGCGTTGACGCGGTGGGCGTTGACGACGATCAGGCTGCCCCCCGCCTGACGGAAGACCTCGTCGAGGCGCACGACGGGCACTCTCCCCGAGGCGATGAGATCGGCGAGCACGTTGCCCGGCCCGACCGATGGCAGCTGGTCCGAGTCGCCGACCAGCACCAGGCGGCAGCCCGGCGGCACCGCCTCCAGCAGCGACGAGGCGAGCTCGATGTCCAGCATCGAGACCTCGTCGACCACCAGACAGTCGGCCTCGATCGGGTTCTCCCGGCAGCGGTTGAAGCCATGGCTGACCGGGTTGTACTCGAGCAGCCGATGGATGGTCGTCGCCGCTTGGCCCGTGGCCTCCGAGAGCCTTTTCGCGGCCCGTCCGGTGGGCGCCGCGAGGGCCAGCCGGGCGCCCTTCCGTTCGAGAACCTGGACCAGGCCCCGCACGAGGGTGGTCTTGCCGGTGCCCGGGCCGCCGGTGATGACCGCGACCTTGTCGCGCAGCGCGACCGCCAGCGCCCGCCGCTGACCGGAGGCGAGGCGGAGCCGCGACTGCGCCTGGAACCAGGCGACGGCGAGGTCGACCATGACCGGCTCACCGCTCGCCGGTGCTGAGACGATGGCCAGCAGGTCGGCGGCCGTCCGGGCTTCGGCCTGCTCGAGCCGCGGCAGGTAGACGGCGGCCGGCGACTCCGGGCGGGCGGCGAGCCGGACCTGCTGGCGGGCGGCGAGGTCCGCGAGCGCCGCACCGAGGGCCGCGGGCTCCTCCCCGAGCAGCTGGCCTGCCGCTGCGAGCAGCTGATCCTCCGGAAGGTAGACGTGGCCCTGGCCCCCGGCCGCCTCGCGCAGGGTGTGCAGGATCCCCGCCGCGCGGCGCTCCGGAGAGCTCTCGGGCACTCCGAGCTGGCGGGCGATCCGGTCGGCGGTCAGGAAGCCCACCCCGAAGATCTCTTCGGCGAGGCGGTAGGGGTTCGCACGCACGGCGTCCACCGCTCCGACGCCGTAGCGGCGGAAGACCTTGATCGCCACTCCGGGTGAGACCCCGTGCCCCGTGAGGAAGACCATCACCTGCTGGATGCCGCGGTACTGCGCCCAGGAGTCGCGGATCCGGCCCAGAGTGGCCGGCCCGATGCCGCGGATGGCGCGCAGCTTCTCCGGCTCGTGCTCGATCACGCCGAGAGCGTCGAGGCCGAAGGCGTCGACGACGGCCGCCGCGCGCTTCGGACCCAGGCCGCGGATCTTGCCCGAGCCCAGGAAGCGCTTCAGCCCGTCGAGAGTCGAGGGCTCGATCTGGAGGTAGGACTCAGCCTCGAACTGGCGCCCGTAGCGGGGGTGGTCGACCCAGCGGCCGCTGAGGCGCAGGTCGTCGCCCTCGCGCACGCCGAGGAAAGGGCCGATGGCGGTGAGCGGCGGCGCACCCTCCGGCTGCAATCGCACCACGCACCAACCGTTCTCCTCGTTCGAGAACAGAATGCGGGTGACCCGACCCTCGGTCGACTGCCGCAGATCGAGCGCGCTGTCCGGCATCGCGACGATTCTACGGCAGGCGCGCGGAGAGTCCAGCCGACGCACAGCGGCGGTCGAAGCCCATCAGCTGCGCCACGAGCTCAGCGTTCGCGCGGTCTGTGAGGGTCTCGAGGAGCGTGAGGGCTACCTCGACAGCGGTCCCGGGTCCGGTCGAGGTCACGATGTTGCGGTCCCGGACGAGCTCGTCATCCACGACCTCGACGCCCTCGGCCGCGAGCTGGTCGCGGCGGCGGCTGCCGCCGCGACAGTAGGTGGTGGCGCGCCGGCCGGCGAGGACGCCGCTGCGGGCAACCGGCAGGGCGCCGACGCAGATGGTGGCGATCGGCTTGGCCTCGCGGTCGAAGCTGCGGACCAGCTCGCCGACGGCGGAGGAGCAGGCCTCCTCGTAGTAGCCGAACTCCTCGAAGCCGCCGGGCAGGGCGAGGGCGTCGAAGTCGGCGGCCCGGAGGTTCCGGACGAGCGCGTCCGGGAGCACCCTGAGCCCGAAGCTGCAGCGGACCTCGGGTGTGAGGCCGGCCGTCACGACCTCGATCGGCTCCGCGCCCTCGAGGGAGGCCCAGCCGAGGACGTCGAGGAAGGCCGCGGTCTCGTAGACCTCGGCTCCGCGCGGCACGAGCAGCAGGACCCGCTTCACCGCCCGTCTCCGGCGCCGCGCAGGCTCGAGGGCAGGGGCTCGAGGTCGCGCGGCGCGAAGCCGCGCTCCTCGAAGGACATCAGGCGGGCATCGGCTTCGAGGTCGAGACGGGCCGTGTCGGCCAGGCGCGCGGCGAGCTCCGTCTGGACCCGGCTCGCGCGGCAGCTGCTGGTGAAGGGCTCGCTCATCGATTCCTCCTCGGCCTCGTTACCGACGACGGCGCCCGCACGATCGACGGTGACGAGGCCACCGGGCACGCCGAGGATACCGCCGCCGGGGATCATCGTCGTCGTCGTGGGCCGCGCGCCGAGCGCCGTCGGCGGTGGGAGGTTAGGATGGGGCGGGGGTGGC
>JALOKS010000443.1 GCA_025456385.1 Thermoanaerobaculales bacterium
GCGCGGTTGGAGGCGTCGAACTCCACCGGCAGGGTGACGATCTGGAACAGCAGAACCGCGGAGAACAGCAGCGCCCCGATCATCACGATGCCCTGGCCCGCGCCGCCGCCCGACGACATGGTCAGGAAGAGGCCGATCATCATCACGATGTAGCCGAGGTTGGAGCCGATGCTCGCCGTCGGAACCAGCAGCGAGCGCAGCTTGAGAGGCCCGTAGTGCTTGGCGTGCTGGATGGCGTGGCCGGCCTCGTGCGCGGCGATGCCGACCGCGGCCAGCGAGCGCGAGTCGAAGACACCGTCTGAGAGCGCGAGGGTCTTGTTCACCGGGTTGTAGTGGTCCGAAAGGAGGCCCTGCGAGCGCGCGATCTTGACGTCGCGGATCCCCGCCCCTTCGAGGAGGCGCGCGGCCGCCTCGGCACCGCTGATGCCGGAGGACACCGGCACCCGCGAGTAGGTCTTGAAGTTGGCCTTGGTCCGCCAGCTCGCCCACAGCGAGAAGACGAAGGCCGGGGCGATGAAAAGGAAGTAGAGCGGATCGAAGAACATGGCACACCCTCCGCGGCTGATGGCCGGCGTCGAGGCCGGAGCCGCACCCAATAGTACCCCCGAACTTCACGGAAAATTTCCTCGCGTCCGGGGATAGGAATCGTTACCATCGCGCTCCCGGGAGGAACGATTGCAGACCCGACGAACCCGCTTCCTGATCGACGGGACCCTCACCCTGCTCGCCGTCGTCCTGGCCCTGCTCGTGTTCTCGCGCTTCCGCACCGCCGAGCTCGCGGTCGGCAACCTGCTGCTGAGGAGCCAGGGCGCCACCAGCCACCCGGTCGCCGGCCCTCCGGCGGCCGCCCTCACCGGGACCGCGGAGCTCCCGGCCGGGCTCACCCTCCCCGAAGAGCGCCCGCGCAACGTGGTGCTGTTCATCGGCGACGGAATGGGCGTCGGCCACCTCAGCGCCGCCTCCCTCCTGCTCGTGGCTCCGGGTACGCCGCTCGCCCTGTGCTCGCACGAGAGTTTCGGCATGGTCGCGACCTGGGCCGCCGACGACACGACCACCGACTCGGCGGCCTCGGCGACCGCCCTCGCAACCGGTTTCAAGACCGACGTGAAGGTGCTCGGCCTCGTGCCGGACGGGCGCCGGCCAGTCAACCTCTTCGAAGCCGCGCGGGCGCACGGCAAGGCGACCGGCGTCATCACCTCCTCGGGCCTCGTCGACGCGACCCCGGCGTGCTTCACAGCCCACGCCGAGCACCGTGAGCTCTACGATCAGATCTTCGCGCAGATGCTGAGCTCGGGCACCGACCTGCTGCTCGGCGGCGACTGGTCGGCCTACCGCAAGGCTCGTCGGAACGCGGCCTACTCAGAGATGGTGGCGGCCGCCGAGGAGCTCGGCAGCCGCCACGGCTTCGCCGTCGTGCGCGATGCCGAGCGGATGGCGAGCGCCGGGCTGCCGCTGCTCGGCCTCTTCCCACCCCGTCCGCGGGGCCCGGTCGGCCACGGGCCCCCGCTGAGCGAGAGCCTCGAGCGGGCGCTCGAGCTGCTCGCGCCCGACCCGGAGGGCTTCGTGCTGCTCGTCGAGTCCGAGGTCACCGACGAGGCGGGCCACGACAACGACATCGCCGGGGTGCTCGCCGGCATGCGCGAGCTCGAGGCCGCGGTCGTCCGTGGGCTCGAGTTCGCTGCCGCCCGGGGCGACACCCTGGTCCTCGTCACCGCAGACCACGACACCGGCACCCTGGCGGTGATCGACGGCCCCTTCGCCGACGGCCGGGCGACGATCCGTTGGGCCTCGGGCGACCACTCTGCACAGTGGGTTCCCATCTTCGCCACCGGTCCGGGGAGCGGGCTCTTCGCCGGCCTGCTCGACAACACCGAGATCGCGCCGAGGCTCGCCGCCCTGCTCGGCCTCGAGGCCCTGCCGCGACTGGCCGAATGAGAGACTGATTGACCGAGATCTGCAGCACTGATACCATCATGGCCGAATCAGCCGCCTGATGGCGGTGTGTTTTCCCAAGGATCACCCGATGACGATTCGTGAAGGCCTCAAGAGACTGCTCCTCGGACCCGAGCCCCAGGCCGTCCCCGTGCTCGGCCGCAACGACCGCTGCTGGTGCGGCTCCGGCAAGAAGTACAAGAGCTGCCACCTCGCCGGCGACGAGCGCAAGCGTACCGCCGAGCGCAAGGCCGCAGCACCGCCGCGCAGGGGCGCCGCGTTCTGAGCTGAGCCCGCGGCCCTCCCCGCCGCCGCTCGCCCTTCAGCTGCGCTCCGAGCCGGGCACCGACCCGGGACTAAGGCCGGGAGCCGCGGTGTTGGCCCGGAGGGAGGCTCGCCATGGCCGAGATGAGGGTCCTCGACCCACCGCCGCCGCACGACCACGGGGTCGCCGCCATCGATGAGGTCCTACCGGCCGTGGTCGCCGAGCTGCAGGCGCAGGCCGGCCATCTGGCGACCCCCCTCCGCAAGACCTTCACGGGCCACCCGCTGCCCTCGCGCACCGAGGTGGTCGAGATGGTCGAGATCCTGCGCTCGGTCATCTT
>JALOKS010000444.1 GCA_025456385.1 Thermoanaerobaculales bacterium
TGTCTCCGGCCGCTGCCCCGGCCTCTGCTCCTGCCGCTGACCACCGATCGCAGGTATCCGACCTGAGATTTCCTTCCGTCCGAAAATTCGAAATTCGAAATCGATGAGTCACCACCTCACGGTTTCAAGGCTGAGCCGAACGTTCGAACGTTCCAACGTGTGGACCTTCGAACGTTCAAACGATGCGCTACACCCGGTTCCGCAGCATCAGCTCGCGCGGGTGCGGCTCGAGGTAGAGCTGGCCCTGGAGGTAGGGGACGCCGTGCTTGGCGACGTGGTGGCGGAGGAGCGTGATCGGCACGACGAGCGGCAGGAGCTCGTTGCGGTAGTCCTCGATGAGGGCGATCGCCTCCTGCTTCTCGAAGGGGTCGAGCGCCTCCCTGAGGTAACCGAGCGCGTGGTAGAGGACGTTGGCGTGGCGCTTGCGGGTCGCCCGCGACTGCAGCACGCGGTTGAACTCCTCCTCGTAGGAGCGGAAGAGCTCGGCGTCGGGGACCCTCCCCGCCGCCGCCACGAGGCGCCCCAGGCGGGCGTAGCCGGTCTCGTTGTGGGCGCGCAGCAGCAGCTTGTGGGCGGTGTGGAAGGCGATCAGGCTGCGCCGGGTGAGGCCGCGGCGCACCAGCGTCCGCCAGCGGTGGCGGCAGAAGACGTGCTCGATGAAGCGCTCGCGCAGCTGGGGGTCGTTGAGCCGTCCCTCCTCCTCGACCGGCAGCAGCGGCCAGCGCGCCATCAGGATGCGGGCGAAGACCCCGACCCCGTCCTTGGCGGGCATGCCGCCGGCGCCGAAGACCTTGACCCGCTCCATGCCGCAGCTCGGGGAGGCGCGCTTCAGGATGTAGCCGTCGAGGTCGCGGTCGCCGAGCTCCTCGACCCTGGCCCGGGAGTAGCTCTCCATGCGCTCGGTCAGGTCCTCGCCCGACCTCGGCTCGACGAGGCGGGGGTGGGGCTCGCCCTGCACGAGGTGGATCGAGGGCCGCGGCACGCCGAGGCCGATCTCGAGCTCGGGGCAGACCGGCACCCAGCGGAACCACTCGCCGAGGACGTCGCTGAGGTAGCGGTCCTGCTTGTGGCCGCCGTCGAAGCGGACCTTGGCGCCGAGCAGGCAGGACGAGATGCCGAGCCGGATCGGCTCCTCGTCGTGCCAGGCCCGCCACGAGGGCTCCGGGAGGGGCGTGCTCATGCGCAGATGATGCCACGGCGGTCGGGGAGAGTGCGGTTCCGGAGCCGGCTCGGTGCTACCCTGGGTCCGTGGACCACCCGGTGCGCGGCTTTCGCGAGGTCGAGCACACCGCCGACTTGGAGCTCGCGGTGTGGGGGCCGGACCTGCCGGCGCTCCTCGAGGAGGCGGCGCGCGGGATGTACAGCCTGATGGGGCTGGTCGTGTCCGAGGAGTCGCGGCGCCACCGGCGCCTCGAGCTCGCCGCCGCCGACCGCGAGCAGCTCCTCGTGGCCTTCCTCGACGAGCTCCTCTTCCTGGCCGACTCGGAGGAGCTGGCCTTCGACGCCTTCCTGCTCGACGTCCAGGGCGCGCGGCTGCTGGCGCACCTCGAGGGCGGCTTCATCGTCGATCGCGGCAAGGAGATCAAGGCGGTGACCTACCACCGCCTCGAGCTGCGCGACACGCCGCACGGGCTCGAGACCAGCCTCGTCTTCGACGTCTGAGGGTGGGGGCGGGCCGTGGTCCAGCTCAAGGAGCTCGAGCGCGTCGGGCCCTGGGAGTGGGAGATCCCGACCTCGGTGCGCGCCGACATGCGGGTGCCGGTGCGCCTGATCGCGAGCCGCGAGCTGCTCGAGGCGATCGGCGACGACGCCTCGCTCGAGCAGGCGGTCAACGCCGCGACCCTGCCCGGCGTGGTCGGCCGCGTGGTGGTGATGCCCGACGTCCACCAGGGCTACGGCTTCCCGATCGGCGGCGTCGCGGCCACCGAGCTGCCCTCGGGGGTGATCTCACCGGGCGCGATCGGCTACGACATCAACTGCGGGGTGAGGCTGTTGGCCTCCCGGGTCGAGCTCGCGGCCGTCCGGGGCCTGATGGGCACCCTCGCCGCGGCCCTCGACGCGGCCTGCCCGAGCGGTGTCGGCGCCGGCGGCAGGCTGCGGCTCGCCGACCGCGAGCTCGAACGGGCGTGCCGCGAGGGCGCGCGGTGGGCGCAGGCGCGCGGCTGGGCGAGCGAGGCCGATGTCGCCCGCACCGAGGGAGGGGGCCGCCTCGACGGCGCCGAGCTCGGCGCGGTGAGCCGGCGGGCCCGCGAGCGCGGCGCACCGCAGATGGGGACCCTCGGCGCCGGCAACCACTTCATCGAGGTCGACGTGGTCGAGGAGGTGTGCGACGAGGAGGCGGCGCGGGCGATGGGCCTCGAGGCGGGCTGCCTGACGGTGCTCATCCACTGCGGCTCGCGCGGCTTCGGGCACCAGATCTGCACCGACTTCGTGAAGTCCTTCCAGGGTGTCGCGGCGCGCCACGGCATCCGGCTGCCCGACCGCGAGCTGGTGTGCGCGCCCCTCGACTCGCCCGAGGGCCGGGCCTATGAG
>JALOKS010000110.1 GCA_025456385.1 Thermoanaerobaculales bacterium
ATCCACCGTCACAGCAGGCAGTTGTTTCACTGGCGGCGATCCCCGGGGGCAGTTTCGTTAACCTTTCGGTTTACTTCTGCCCCAACATTAATGACGGTCAAACTTACGCAGGGACCGTTAATGTCATCAGCAATGCTGCAAGTTCACCGGATATCGCAGCAATCTCAGCCGTTGAAGCGCATCCCATAATGGTAGTAAGCCCAACAAACTTGGACGTCGGTTCAGCTGCCGCAGGTGGCAACATCGTGGAGAATACCTTCGAGATCAGGAATGATGGCTCCGCCCCCCTGAACTGGGGTGCATCAGAGACTTCCGATGTTGATGGCGTGTTCTCCTGGACTTTCACCCCCGGCGACGAAACGGTGGCGCCAGGTGACGCTGTCACTGTGACAGTCCGTTTCACCTCTGCCGGCGCCGCAGACACGCATTCTGGTGAAATCACGGTGACGGCAACAAACCTCGACGTTGAGGGCATTAACCCAGTCACCGTCGCGCTGGTTGCCGCGACGACGCCATAACGGAGAAATTTCACCCGCCGGGCCGCGAGGCCCGGCGGGGGACAATTTCATGGACTACCTCGTCGAGCAGCTCCGCTACCAGCTGCGGGAGGACCCCGCGTCGCGGGCCTTCTTCAAGCTCGGCGAGCACCTGCGCCGCGAGGGTGAGCGCGACGAGGCGATCGCGGTCCTGCGCGGCGGCCTCGAGCACCACCCGCGCTACGTCGCGGCCTGGGTGAGCCTGGGCCGCGCCCTGCTCGAGGCGGGCGCCAACGCCGAGGCCGCGGCCGCCCTCGAGCGCGCCCTCGCCCTCGACCCCGAGAACGCGGTCGCCGCCCGCTTCGCCGGCGAGGCCGCGATCGCCGGCCGCGACTGGGTGGCGGCGATCAAGACCCTGAAGCGGGCGCGCGCCCTCGCCGGCCCCGACGAGCTGCTCGACGCCCGCATCCTCTACGTCGAGGGCCGCCTCGCCGACCTCGGCCTGCTCGAGGTGCCGCCGCCGACCGCGCGGCGGCCGCCGCCCGAGGTGCCGGCGGGGGCGCCGGGCGACGGCGGGGAGGAGCCGGTCTTTCCGGTCGCGGCGCCGGCCGCCGCCCCGGCCGCGGCCGCCGACGTCTTCGCGCCGGCGCCCGCCGCGGACGAGGCCCCGCCGCCCGCGCCGCCCGACGACGAGGTGCCGCGCGCCACCGTCGCCCTCCGCCTCAGCGAGCTCGGGATCCCTCCCATGCCCGCGCCCGCGCCCGCGTCCGCGTCCGCGCCCGAGACTCCTGCCGTTGCGCCCGCCCCCGTCTCCGTGCCCGTCTCCGTGCCCGTCTCCGCGCCCGGGCCGGCGGAGGAGGACCTCTTCGACCCCTTCCCGGAGGCCCTGCCTCCGGTTCCCGCCTCGGCAATGGTGCCGCCGGCCGCCGCCGAGGGCCCCTTCGACCCCTTCACCACCGCCGGCCCTCTGCCGGCCGCCGCGCCCGCGCCCGCGCCGGAGCCCGAGCCCGAGCTCGAGCCCGAGCCACCCCCCGAGGCCGACTTCCGCGCCGAGGAGCTGCCGCTGCCGACCATGACCCTGGCCCGGCTCGCCCTCGAGCAGGGCGACCTCGAGCTCGCCGAGAAGACCCTGCGCGGGGTGCTGGTGCGCGACCCGGGCCACCCCGAGGCGGCGGCCCTGCTCGCCTCCCTGGTCGGCGCGGCGCCGCCCGCGGACCCCGCCGCCCTCGCCGCGGCGCGGGCGGCGGCGTTGCGGCGCTGGCTCGACGCGGTTAGACTGGCGGCCGAGAGGCTGCAGGCGTGAACTTCGAAGAGCCCATCCAGGACCTCCTGGCGCGGTGCCCCGGCGCCCGCGGCGCCGCCATCGTCGATCCCGACGGGATCCCGGTGGTGGTGAGCCCGCGCGGCGGCGCGCTCGAGACCCTGGGGGCCGAGCTCGCGGGGGTGCTGCGCGACCTCAGCGAGGCCTCGCGCGAGCTCGAGCACGGCGCGCTCGAGCAGCTCGCGGTCTACGCCGAGGACGCGGTGATCATCCTCACCACCATCGCCGCCGGCTACTTCCTGGTCCTGGTGCTGGCCCGCGACGGGCTCGCCGGCAAGGCGCGGCTCGCGAGCCGGCTCGCGCGCGCCCGCCTCTACTCCGAATTCATCTGAGGTGACGAGAAGCATGTTCAAGTTCGAGGAGATCTGCGAGCTGATCCGCCTGGTCGGCTCCACCGGGGTGTCGAAGGTCGAGATCGAGCACGCCGGCTCGCGGCTGCACGTCGAGGGCGCCGCCCACGTGGTGGTGACGCCGGGGGCCGTGGCCCAGGCCGGAGCCGGGGCGCCGCCGCCCGCCGCCCCGGCCCCCGCCCACGGGGCGCCGCCGCCCGCCGCCGCCGAGGACGACGGGCTGCACGCCGTGGTGTCGCCGATCGTCGGCACCTTCTACCGCGCGCCGAACCCGGACGCCGACCCCTACGTCAAGGTCGGCGACTTCGTCGAGCGCGGCCAGGTGCTGTGCATCGTCGAGGCCATGAAGCTGATGAACGAGATCGAGTGCGACGTCCGCGGCACGGTCATGAAGGTGATGCCCGAGAACGCGCAGCCGGTCGAGTACGGCGCGCCGCTGTTCATGATCCGGCCGGCCTGAGGCGCAGGGCGGCGGCCGTGTTCTCCAAGGTCCTGATCGCCAACCGTGGGGAGATCGCGGTGCGGATCATCGCCGCCTGCCGCGAGCTCGGCATCGCGACGGTCGCGGTCCACTCGGCGGCCGACCGCGAGTGCCTGCACGCCAGGCTCGCCGACGAGACGGTGTGCATCGGCCCGGCCGAGTCCACCGGCTCCTACCTCAACATCAGCTCGGTGATGTCGGCGGCGCAGATCACCGGCGCCGACGCGATCCACCCCGGCTACGGCTTCCTGGCGGAGAACGCGCGCTTCGCCGAGATCGTGCACGAGTGCGGCCTCACCTTCATCGGCCCGCCGCCCGAGGCCATCCGCCTGATGGGCAACAAGTCCCAGGCGCGGCGCTCGGTGGCCGCCTCCGAGGTGCCGATCCTGCCCGGCTCCGACGGGCCCCTCGGCTCGTCGGCCGAGGCGCTGGAGCTCGCCGCCGCGATCGGCTACCCGGTGATCCTCAAGGCCTCGGCCGGGGGCGGCGGCCGCGGCATGCGCCTGGCCTGGGACGAGAGCGAGCTGCAGCGTGCCTACGACACCGCCTGGAACGAGGCCGAGCGCGCCTTCGGCGACCCCACCCTCTACCTCGAGAAGTACCTCGAGAGCCCCCGCCACGTCGAGTTCCAGATCCTCGCCGACCGCCAGGGCCGGGTCATCCACCTCGGCGAGCGCGAGTGCTCGGTGCAGCGCCGCCACCAGAAGCTCATCGAGGAGTCGCCCTCGCCCGCGCTCGGCCCGGAGCTGCGCGCCGAGATGGGCAAGGCGGCGGTGGCCGCCGCCCGCGCCGCGCGCTACGAGAACGCCGGCACCGTCGAGTTCCTGCTCGACCGCGAGGGCCGCTTCTACTTCATGGAGATGAACACCCGCATCCAGGTCGAGCACCCGGTGACCGAGCTCGTGACCGGCGTCGACCTCGTGAAGGAGCAGCTGCGGATCGCCGCCGGCAAGCCGGTGTCGATGGCCAAGCGCACCCAGGTGCGCCCGCACGGGCACGCCATCGAGTTCCGCATCAACGCCGAGGACCCGCGGACCTTCGCGCCCTCGCCGGGCCGGGTCAGCCACCTCGTGATGCCGGGCGGGCCCGGGGTGCGCGTCGACAGCCACCTCTACGCCGGCTACACGGTGCCGCCCAACTACGACAGCCTGGTCGCCAAGCTCCTGGTCCACGGCCGCGACCGCCACGAGGCCCTGGTGCGCGGCCGCCGCGCGCTGGCGATGCTGCGGGTCGAGGGCATCTCGACCAACGCCGAGATGCACCAGCGCATCCTCGAGGACGAGGACTTCCAGGCCGGCCGCATCGACACCCACTTCATGGAGCGCTTCCTGACGGCGTGAGCGCCCCTCTCATTTCTTTTTTCGGGCCCTGATTTTCGCGGGATGGTCATCTGGTGAGCACCGCCCTGCCGCGAAAACCAGGGGCCGAAAAAAGAACAGAAGACGATGGCGGAAGCCCGATATCTCCAGTGGTACGATAGTTGAGGATGAATCGCATCTACCTCGTCGGCTTCATGGGCGCTGGCAAGACAGCGGTCGGTGAGGCCCTTGCCAAGCTGCTTGGCACCTCCTTCGTCGACCTCGACGAGCGCCTGTGCCGGCGCTTCGGCGCCGCCATCGGCGAGGTCTTCGCGCGCCACGGCGAGGCCGCCTTCCGCGCCGCCGAGAGCGCGGAGCTGGCGGCGGCGGCCGCCGGCGACGGCGCGGTGGTCGCGACCGGCGGCGGCGCCTATTGCCGCGCCGAGAACCGGCGCCTGATCGAGGACGCGGGCGGCGTGGCGGTCTACCTCCACCTGCCGTGGGAGGTCCTGCGGGCCCGGCTCGAGCACGACCACGCGGGGCGGCCGAAGTACGGCGACGAGGCCTCCGCCCGGCGCCTGTGGGAGGAGCGCCTGCCGCTGTACCGGCGCGCCACCGTGATCGTCGAGCTCGCGGGCGACGAGAGCCCCGACGAGGTGGCGCGGCGGGTCGCCGCGGCCCTCGAGGAGGCGCCGTGCGCACCCTGATCCTGTCCGACATCCACGCCAACCTGGAGGCGCTGCAGGCGGTCAGGGCGCACGTGCGGCGCAAGCGCTTCGACCGCGTGGCCTTCCTCGGCGACGCGGTCGGCTACGGCGCGTCGCCGAACCAGGTGCTCGAGTGGCTGCGCGCGCTGGGCACCGGGCTCGCCGCGGTGCGCGGCAACCACGACCGGGTGTGCGCCGGCCTCGACAGCGCCGAGTACTTCAACCGCTACGCGCGCGAGGCCGCGAGCTGGACCCTCGAGCATCTCAACCCGCGCAACCTCGACTTCCTGCGCGGCCTGCCCGAGGGCCCGCTCGACCTCTCGGCCGAGGTCGCGATCTGCCACGGCTCGAGCGTCGACGAGGACGCCTACGTGTTCTCGGCCTACGACGCGCAGCTCGCCTTCGCCGGCCTGCCGCACCGCATCATCCTCTTCGGCCACACCCACGTGCCGTCGATGTTCGTGCTGCGCGAGCAGAACGGCTCGCAGACCCTCAAGGTGCGCCTGCTCACCGGCCGCCGCCTGGTCCTCGACCTCGACCCCGGCTGCCGCTACCTCGTCAACCCGGGCTCGGTCGGCCAGCCGCGGGACCGCGACCCGCGGGCGGCCTACGCGATCCTCGACGACACGCAGCAGCGCATCTACTTCTACCGCGTCAGCTACCGCGCCGCCGAGGCGCGGCGCCGGATCCTCGGCTCCGGCCTGCCGCCGGTGCTCGGCGACCGCCTGCTCTACGGGGCCTGAGCCGTGCGCCGCAGCCCGCTCCTGCTGCTGCCCGCCGCGGTCGTCGCGCTCGCCGCCGCGGCGGCGGGCGGCCTCGCCGAGCGCCAGGCCCACCTCCTCGCCGCCCTCGACCGCTGGGGCCTCGAGCGGCGGCCGGCGGTGGCCCTGCACCAGGACCAGATCCCCGCGGTGCGGGCGCTGGCCGCGACGGTGGTCGCCGCGAACCCCCACCCGAGCGACCTGCCGCTGCTCGGCCTCTACCTCGAAGACCACGAGCCGGCGGTGCGGGAGAGGGTGATGCTGGCCGCCGGCCGTCTCGGCGCGGCCGGCCTCGAGCTCGCGCGGCGCGGCCTCGCCGACCGCTCGCCGGCGGTCCGGGCGGCGGCGGCCTGGGCCGCCTGCCACGGCGGCGCCGCCGCCTGGCCGGCGCTCGAGGCCGCGCTGGCGGCCGAGCGCGAGCCGCTGGTCCTCGAGCCCCTGCTCGCCAACCTCTGGCGCCTCGAGGCCGCGCCCTGGACAGCGGCCGCGGCCCGCCACGCCGCCGACGCCGACCCCTTCCTGCGGCGCGCCGCCGCCTTCTCGCTCGCGCGCAGCGCCGAGGGCGCGGCCCGCGGCGCCCAGCGCGCCCTCGCCGCCGACCCCGAGCCGGTGATCCGGGCGACCGTGCTGCGGGCCTTCGGGCTCGGCGAGCTCGCGCCCGAGGACCTCGCGGCCCTCGCCGGCGCCCTCGGCGACCCGGACTGGCGGGTGCGGGCGGCCGCCTGCTCGGCGCTGGCGGCGCGGCCGCCCGTCGCGCTGCCGGCCGCCGCCGCGCGCGCGGTCGCCGCGGCCTTCGGCGCCCCCGAGCTCCAGCTCGCCGCGGCGGCGCTGGCCGCCGCCCGGGCGCAGCCCGCGGCCGGCACCGCCGACGAGCTGCAGCGGGTGGCCCGCGGCTCCGAGCCCTGGCTCGCGGCCGCGGCGCTCGCCGCGCTCGCCGCCCGCGCCGAGCCGGCGGCGGCGTCGCTCGCCGCGGAGTGGGCGGCCGCGCCCGAGCTCTGGCGGCGGCGCGCCGCGGCGCGGGTCGCCGCGCCCCTCGGCGCGGCGGCGGAGGCGCGGGCGGCCGCCGACCCCGACCCTGCGGTCCGCCTCGCCTGGCTCGAAGCCCTCGAGCCGGCGGCGGTCGCGGCGCGGCGGGAGCGGCTCGCCGCCCTGCTCGCCGCCGACCCCGACCCTGCGGTGCGGGCGCAGGCGCTCGGCCTGCTGCGGGCGGCGGGCCTCGCGCCGCCGGCCGCGGAGCTGCTCCGGTTCGCGGCGGCCTGGAGCGGCGACCGCCTCCCCGACGCCCGCGCCGAGGCCCTGACGGCGGCCTTCGCCGCGGCCGCCGACGACGCCGCGCGCGAGGCCGCGTGGCGCCTCGCCCTGGCCGACGCCGACCCCGCGGTGGGGGCGCTGGTCGCCGCCGCCGCGCGCGGCCTCGGCCACCAGCTCGCCCTGCCGCGGCGGCAGGCGCGGCACGGCCTTGAGTGGTACGTGGAGCTGGCGGCGTGGGCGGCCGAGCCGCGCTGGCTCGACCTCCACACGAGCCGCGGCAGCTGCCGCATCCGCCTCGACCTCGGAAACGCGCCGCTGACGGCGCGCGAGATCTGGGAGCTCGCCGCCGCCGGCTTCTACGACGGGCTGACGGTCCACCGCGTGGTGCCCAACTTCGTCGTCCAGGGCGGCGACCCGCGCGGCGACGGTTGGGGCGGGCCGGGCTTCGCCCTCCCCGACGAGCCCTCGCTGGCGCCCTTCGACTCGTGGCGGGTGGGCATCGCCACCTCGGGGCCGCAGACCGGCGGCTGCCAGCTCTTCGCCACCCTCCTGCCGGCCGACCACCTGACGGGCCACTACACCAACCTCGGCGAGGTGGTCGAAGGCCGCGCGGTGCTCACCGCGCTCGCGGTCGGCGACCGCATCCTGAAGCTCGAGGCAGTCAGCGGCGCGGCGCCGCCGCCGCTCGCCGCCCCGCCCGCGGCCGCGGCGGGCCGTCCCTGAGCCGCCGGCGCCACCCCGAGGGAGCACAGACCGGCGCTTCACTCCGTCATCCCGAGCGAGCGGAGGCCGAGCTCACGCTCCGTCATCCCGAGCGAGAGGAGGCGCGCAGCGCCGGAGCGAGTCGAGGGACCCCGTGACGCGAGATCGCAAACCGGAGCACGGGACACTCTCCGGAGACTTCAGGGGTCCTTCGACTCGGCCGCTGCGCGGCCTCGCTCCCAATGACATCAACCGCAAGGTGTTGTCATTTCATCTGGTACCGCTGCGAAGCGGCGTAAAGCTGCTCAGGATGACGGCGGCGTGCGCTTGACGAGGACCCGGGTCGCGCGGCCGTCCGCGGCCGTGTCGACCGTGAGCTCGAGGCCGTCCCAGGCGGCGGTGGCGCCGGCCGCGACCTCGCCCGCGA
>JALOKS010000445.1 GCA_025456385.1 Thermoanaerobaculales bacterium
AGGTCGCCTCGCCGCGCCTGCCGGAGCTCGTCGCGAGCTTCAACCATGCGGTCAGCATCGAGCGCCGCATGGAGGAGCTGCGCTCGGAGGGAACCCGGACCAGCATGACCCTCGCGGGCAACGCCGGCGAGTTCTGCCAGCGTTGCCACGGCGCGCGCGACGTCGAGGCCTTCGCCGCCGACTCGGCCGCGGTCGACGGGAGCGGGATCCGCGAGCGGGCTCTCGCCCTGCACCAGATGGCGGGCCTGCTCGACACCCACATCGCCGAGCTCAAGGAGGAGGTCGCCGCCATCCGCACGACGCTGCGCGCGATGGTCTTCGTGCAGGTGCCCGAGGGCGGCCTGCAGGCGGGCATCTACGAGCACGACGAGCTGCCACCCGGAGCCTCCCCCGACGGCCGCCGCTGGCGGCTCAAGGTCGGCGGCGGCATGCTGGACCCCGAGGAGCTGACCTTCGTCGGCGGCGGCAGCGTCGTCGGCGCGATCCCGAGCGGGCTGCCCGCGCCCAAGGCGCCCCGCCTCGACATGAGCGTCATCCCGCGGCTGGTGGCGCCCGCCATCGTCATCTCACTGCTCGGCTTCATGGAGGCGATCTCGATCGCCAAGGCGATGGCGGCCAAGACCCGGCAGCGCCTCGACCCCAACCAGGAGCTGATCGGGCAGGGCCTCGCCAACATGGTCGGCTGCTGCTTCCAGAGCTACGCGGTGTCGGGCTCCTTCTCGCGATCGGCGGTCAACCTCCAGGCCGGCGGCCGGACGGGTCTCGCCAACGTCTTCTCCAGCATCGTCGTGATGGTCGTGCTGCTGTTCCTGTCGCCGCTGCTCTACTTCCTGCCGCAGGCGGTGCTGGCCGCGATCATCATGATGGCGGTGATCGGCCTGCTCAACGTCAGCGGCTTCGTGCACGCCTGGCGCACGAGCCCCTTCGACGGGGTGGTGTCGGTGATCACCTTCGGCGGCACCCTGGCCCTGGCGCCGCACCTCGAGTGGGGCATCGCCATGGGCGTGGCCCTCTCTCTCGGCGGCTACCTCTTCCGCTCGATGCGGCCGCGGGTCTCCCGCCTCGCCCCGGCGGCCGACGGGACGGTGCGCGACGCCGACCGGCACGCTCTCGGGACCTGCCGCTACATCGCCGTCGTCGGTTTCGACGGCCCGCTCAACTTCGCGTCCACCTCCTACCTCGAGGACGAGATCCTGCGCCAGGTCGCCGAGCACCGCGAGCTCCGCCACCTCCTGCTGTCCGGCCGCGGCATCAGCGAGATCGACGCCTCGGGCGAGGAGACCCTGCGCCACCTCGTGGACCGCCTGCGCGCCTCGCACATCCAGGTGGCGGTGACCGGCCTCTCGGACAAGGTCGAGGACGTGCTCCGCCGCTCGCACCTCTACGACCGCATCGGCGAGGAGAACATCTTCGCGACCGACGCCCGCGCCATCGCCGCCATCTACGCTCCGGCGCACCGCGACACCGAGGAGGTCGACTGCCCCTTCCTCGGCGTCGTGCCGCGGCTCACCGAGCTCTCGCTCCACCCCGACGGGACGCTGCGCGACGCCGCGCGCCACCGCCTTCCCCTGTGCCGGCACATCGCCGCGCTCAGGATCGAGAGCCCAATCAACCGCGCCAACGTGCGTTACGTCGAGGAGTGGATCTTCGAGCGGGTCGCCAACCGGCCCGAGGTGCGCCACCTGCTGATCGTCGCCCACGACATGAGCATGATCGACACCGAGGGCGCGCAGCGCCTCGGACGGCTGGTCGACGAGCTGCGCAAGCACGGCCTCGAGGTGGCCTTCAGCGGCCTCCCCGACGAGGTGGCCACGGTCTTTGCCGCGGGCGGCGAGGCGCAGCTCCTGGATGCCGCGCACCTCTACCCGACGGAGTCGGTCGCCATCGCCTCGATCTGGGCCCGCGCCCACGCCGGCTCGGACGAGCGCGCGTGCCCGCTGCAGTCCCTCGCACCCCGGCTCACAGAGCTCGCGGAGCACCCGAGCGGCGGCCTCCGCGACGCCACCAGCTTCAACCTCCGCCTCTGCCCGGCCATCGCCCTGCTGCGCTTCGACAGCGCCGCCGGCTTCGCGGACGAAGGGATCATGGTCGGCGAGTTCGAGCGTTGGCTGGCTGACCGTCAGGGGGTCAGGACGGTGATCTTCGTGGCCAGCGCGCTCACCCGCCTCGAGCCGGCCCAGGCCGAGAACCTGCTCGCCCTCGTGCGGCACGCCCGCACTCGGGGCTTCCGGGTCGCGCTGTGCCGCGTGCCCGATCCGGCCTTCGAGACGATGGCGCGGACCGGGGTCGTGGACGCCATCGGCGTCGACGACATCTACCCGTCGGTCAGCGGCGCCCTCGCCGAGCTCTGGGGGGACAGCCACCCCGCGCCCGGCGATGAGCCCTGCCCGCTCGAGCGCCTGCTGCCGCACCTGACCGAGCTCTCGCTCGACAGCGACGGCTCCCTGCGGGACGCGCGCCGCCACCGCCTCGCGCGCTGCCGCCACATCGCGATGGTCCGCTTCGACGGCCGGCTCGACTACTCG
>JALOKS010000446.1 GCA_025456385.1 Thermoanaerobaculales bacterium
CCCTGGAGCATGCTCGAAGCGGCGCCGCCGCCCATGCCGATGCGGTAGGCGGGGCCCCCGATCTTCACCACCCACATGGCCGGCTCGGGCGGCGCCTTGGCGGTGTGGCGGGCGTCGATCTGGCCGATGCCGCCGGAGAACATGATCGGCTTGAGCCACTCGCGGCGGCTGCCGTCCGCGAGGCGCAGGCCGGCCGAGCGCGTGAAGCCCGCGATGACCGGCTCGCCGAACTTGTTGCCGTAGTCGGAGGCGCCGTTGGAGGCCCCGATCGCGATCGCGAGCGGCGAGGCGAGGTTCGCGGGGTAGAGGAAGCCCTCGTCCTCCCACGGCTGGCCGTAGCCGGGCAGGCGGAGGTTGCCGACGCAGTAGCCGGCGGTGCCGGCCACCACCAGGGCGCCGCGCCCGGTGGCGTGGACGTCGCGGATGCGGCCGCCGGTGCCGGTCTCGGCGCCGGGGAACGGGGCGACGCCGGACGGGAAGTTGTGGGTTTCGGCGGTGAAGATCACGTCGAGATCGAGCTCGCGGAGCGCGAAAGGCGCCGGGCCGCGGGGGTCGGCGCTGATCAGGCTGCGCGCGGCGAAGCCGCGGATCGCGCTCGAGTTGTCGTGGAAGGCGATGACGCTGTTGTTGGGGTTGGCCTGCCACGGCGCGCGGACGACGGCGAAGAGGTCGCACGGCGCAGGCACGCCGTCGACGACCAGCCGGCCGCGGAAGAACCAGTGCCGCGAGTGCTCGCTGTTCGACTGGGCGATGTCGAAGCACTCGACGTCGGTCGGGTCGCGCCGCATGCGCTCGCGGAAGAGCCGCGTGTAGTAGTCGAGGTCCCAGTCGTCCCAGGCCAGGCCGAGCTCACCGTTGATGCGCTCGAGCGCAGCGCGGCCCTCGGCGAGCACCGGCACGGTCGTGACGGCTTGCGGGCTGGCCCCGCTCGCAAAGCTCCGCAGGGGCTCGGAGTAGGGGCACTCGGTCATGCGGTCGTGGATGCCGGCGAGGAACTCGGACCGCCCGCCGGCGCCGGCCGGCCGCGCACCGATGAGCAGGAAGCGCCGCGAGCGCTCGATGCGCCGCACGGCGTCGATCCCGCAGGCCCGACAGACTGAAACCGCGTTCGTCGACCAGGCGGTGGTGAAGGTCATGCGCGGCCCGACCTCGAGCACGAGCCCGCGGCTGCCGTCGAGGAAGCTCCCGCTGCCGTAGCGCTCCGGTTCGAAGGTCTCGGCGAGCAGCCAGTCGAGGGTGCGCCACTGCTCGCCCGTGAGCTCGCGGTCGGCGGCGATGGAGAAGCAGTGCTCGGCGGCGACGTCGGTGACGGCCGGATCGACGAGGCGGCGGGCGCTCTCGAGCAGGCTGTGGTGAGACGCAAGGGGCAGGTCGTAGGCGCGGTAGCGGCGGATCAGCGTCATGGCGAGGTTGTAGCAGGGATGGACGGGGGTTGCCAGTGCCGGTCCGTGCCCGTGCCCGTTTCCGTCTCCGTGCCCGGCTGCACGTCCCGTGGCGCTTGCCAGCAACGGGGCAGACGGCTATCGTCGCGCGACAGCGGGCCAACGGCTCCGAAACCCGTCGCGCACGGGCACGGAGACGGAAACGGATACGGGACCATGACCACCTACCGCGAAGCCGGGGTCGACATCGACGCCCAGGACCGGGCGCTCGCCCAGGTCAAGAAGATGGTGCGGGCGACCTACACCAAGGAGGTGCTGTCGGACCAGGGGGCCTTCGGCGGACTCTTCCGGATGCCGCTCAAGGGCCTCAGGGAGCCGGTGCTGGTGGCCTCGGCCGACGGCGTCGGCACCAAGCTCAAGCTCGCCTTCGCCTGCGGCCGGCACACGACCGTGGGCCGCGACCTGGTGCACCACTGCATCAACGACATCCTGGTCCAGGGCGCGCGGCCGTTGTTCTTCCTCGACTACCTGGCGACCGGGCGCCTCGACCCGGATGTCGCCACCGACGTCATCGGTGGGGTGGCCGCCGCCTGTCTCGACCACGGCGTCGCACTGCTCGGCGGCGAGACCGCCGAGATGCCGGGCTTCTACGCCGACAACGAGTACGATCTGGCGGGCTTCATCGTCGGCGTCGTCGACCGGCGGCGGATCCTCGACGGTTCGGCGGTTCGGGAGGGCGACCTGCTCGTCGGCCTGCCGTCGACCGGCCTCCACACCAACGGCTACTCGCTGGCGCGGCGCGTCTTCTTCGACGAGCTCGGCCTCGGCCCGGCGGACCACGTGCCCGAGCTCGGCCGCAGCATCGGCGAGGAGCTGCTCGAGGTCCACCGCTGCTACCTCGGGCCGCTCGCGCCGTTGCTCGGCGGCGGCTTTCTCCACGCCATGGCCCACATCACCGGCGGCGGGATCACCGACAACCTGCCGCGGGTGCTGCCCGAGGGGCTGCGCGCCGTCATCAAGGTCGGCGCCTGGGACATCCCGCCGGTGTTCCGGATCCTGGCCGAGAAGGGCGAGGTCCCGGAGGACGACATGTGGCGGACCTTCAACCTCGGCGTCGGCATGATCCTCGCCGTCCCGCCCAAAGGCGCTCCGCGAGGCCGACTGCAAAGGGTTTCCGATGGGCAACATCATCAGGGGCGAGCGCGGCGTCGAGTACGACCACCCCCCGGCGGGCTTTCCCAGCGGCCTGCGCTGAGGCCATGTGGCCATGAGGCAGTGAGGCTCTGAGGCCCAGTGGCCCCAGGGCCCCAGGGCCCCAAAGCCCGCCGGCTCTCTCATCCGGCCTCCGGCCGCATGGCCTACAATGCCGGAAAGGGGATGGA
>JALOKS010000447.1 GCA_025456385.1 Thermoanaerobaculales bacterium
GGAGATGAACGGGGCGAGGGTCGCCTCCGCACCGTCGGCGTCCAGGACCGTGAGCAGTACCTCGTAGTGCGCCTGCCTGCCCGGCACGGGGCGGATGGGGGCGATGCGCTGGCAGCGCAGCCGCAGCCGGTCGTTCTCGAGCGCCTCGAGCAGCTGCACGAGGGACTGCATCGACGATTCGCGCCTGGCGATCCGCTCGTCGCTCTGGCGATAGACCGCGACCTGGTTGCGACCGGATTCCTTCGCCGTCGCGCAGGCAATCTCGGCTGCCGACAGCACCTTGCCGGCCTCCCCGTGTAAGGGGTCGATGTACACCAAACCGATGCTCGCCTCGAGGCGCAGCGGCGCCCTCTCGACGCCGACGGGGATCTTCTGCACGGCATGGCGGAGCTCTTCCGCCGCGGCCAGCACCGCGTCGGCTTCCGCATCGGGCAGGAGCACGGCGAAGGTGTCCGCCGCGAGATGGGCGACGGTCGCGGGGCCGGCGAACTGTTGCTTCATCAGGGCGCCCAGTCTGGCGAGCACCGCGTCGCCGGCCTCGAAGCCGTAGGCGTTGTTGACCAGCTTGAACTGATCGAGGTTGAGCAGGAGCAGAGCGGGTCGCACGTCTGAAGACCGGCTGGCGGCGATCGACCGATCCACGGCCGCGTGCAGATAGCGACGGTTGTGCAGCCCCGTCAGCGGGTCGTGCCACGCGGAGGCGGCGAGGCTGTCCTCCATCTGTCGCAGCATCCGGTCTGCCGCCCGGTGCAGGACCGTATCCCCGCTGACCTCCTGTACGGAGGCCTGACCGGCGTGGAGCCGGCGCGCGAGCTGCTGCCACGGCAGTGTCTCGGCCTTGACCCCCCGGTGGGTCACCAGGACGTGGCGCCGCCGGCGTCGATCGATCCAGGCGACCCTTCGCAGCTGCTCGGCATCGCCATCGTCCTTGATGCGCAGGACCGAGCCGGGCCGTAGGCCGGCCACCCGGTCGAGCATCGCCCGCCAGTCCTCCTCGGAGACGCCGGCCGGCGGCGTGTCGGCCTCGTCCGGTGAGCCCGGCTCGCCGCGGCGACGGCGCGGGACGATCAGCTTCGACCACTGCAGCTCCGTGGCCGCGTCTGCCGGCGGCGCGTCGACGAGGTGGCGCCTGAGCGCGGTGCTCAGCTGGCCCCTCTGGTAGGGGTCGTAGGCGGCGTAAGCCAGGCCGTCCTCGATGACCTGCAGCAGCGCACGCGCACGCTCGGTCTGGGGCCCTTCCGCTGCCGCCGGCCCTGTGAGCAGCGACTCGAGCGCGTCGAGAACCTGCCAGCGCGCCGCCCACTCGGCGCTGCCGGGCCCCTGCCGAATGTGCGTGAGCTGCAGCAGCGCTTGCCACCCCCCGTTGATCAGGTCGACGAGGAGCTTGGGCGCGGCGCGATCCCCGTAGCGCCGCTGAAGCTCCTCCTCGACCTCCTCGCGCGCCGCGCGGATGCGCGCGTCCCCTTCGCAGCTGGCCACGACCCGGGCGACGTTCTGCTGGTAGTCGGCGGCCTCCCTCGCTTCGATGACGGAGAGCACCTGCGACGCCCGCTCGAGCTCGTGCGGCGTCGGCACACCCCCCTTCCACAACCTCGAAAGCAGCCCGTCGATCCGTTCCAGCGTCTCCCTGTCGCGTGCCTCCGTCCCTCCGCCGACGAGCATACCCAGGTGCTCGAGCTGGCCGAGGACCTTGCCGACGGGATCCGACACCGCGCGGTGAAACGCCGGTTGCCGCACCGCGGCCTGCAAGAGCAGCAGCCGCAGCGGCCCGAGCCAGCGGTGGGTTGCGGTCCCGAAGTCCGGGTCCCGGTCGACGGCCGCAAGGAGGCGCTCGGCCAGGTCGAGCCGCCCGCCCATCGTGGAGTCCGGGGAGACGCCGCCTTCGGTCGGCTGAAGCTGGCCAAGGAGCTCGGCCAGCTGCGAGCGAAGCGCGTCGGCCCTGGGCCAGGCCGCTTGGGGCCCGCGCTCGTGCAGTCGGGCGATGGCCCTGTCGAGGTCGTCCGCCTCGGCCGACGGCGCGCCGCGCGCGAGCGGCCGGCGGGGACCGATCCCGCGCGCCGGTGACGGCGCTGCGGCGGCGGGCCTGAACCCGCGCTCCTCCAGGGTGTGGGTCAGGTCGCGATAGAAGGGCGTCAACCGGTCGGCCAGGACGCGTCCGACGGCCTTGAAAAAGAGCGTGCGTCCGCCGGCGCTCAGGTCAATGCGCTCGGGGAGGTCCTGGTACAGCCTGGCGACCGCCTCGGGCGAGAAGGGGACGTCCACGGACTCGCCGGCTGACATGTCGAGTAGGATCCGCTGGAGAGAGACCAGTGGCTCGCGCAGGTCCTTCTCCAGCTGGTGCGCCAGCCCCGACACCGTGAGCCATGCCTCGAACTCGGCCTCCTCCACGAGGGCGAGCGCTTGGCCTTCGTCGTGCTGCGCGGCCCGGGGCAGGCGCCGGGCGACGTCGGACGCCTCGGTCAGGTCCCTCGTCCTGGTCGCCAGCAAATCAGCGAGCTCGGCGGCCGCGTTGCCGAGCACCGC
>JALOKS010000448.1 GCA_025456385.1 Thermoanaerobaculales bacterium
CGGCGGGCTGAAGTCGACGGCGGGGCCGGTGCTCGAGCTGCGCCGGGTGACCCGCGTCGGCGCCGAAGGGCCGGCCGCGCCGATCACCTTCCCGACCGCTGGCATCGCCAGCGGTGAGGTGGGACGCGAGGTCTTCCTCGAGTCCGGCGACGTGCTGTCGGTACCGGCGCGGCAGCTCTTCTTCGTGACCGGCGAGATCGCCCGCCCCGGCCAGTACGAGATCAGCCCCGGCCTGACCTTGATGCAGGCGGTCTCCCAGGCGGGGGGCGTCGGCAAGTTCGCCTCGCAGGCGGTCGAGATCCACCGCATCGCCGGTGGCGACAAGGAAATCCTGAGCTTCGATCTCGCGCAGATCCGCAAGGGGCGGGAGGTCGATCCGGCGATCGAGGCCGGCGACGTGATCTTCATCAAGCGTCGCTTCTTCTGATCGTCCCCGCGGGCCGAGCCGGCCCGTGCTTCGCGAGACTGAGGACCGCATCGCTTGGAGGTGGCTGTGGCATACGAGAACCTGCTCACCGAGAACCGCGACGGGCTGCTGTGGTTGACCGTCAATCGGCCGGACAAGCTCAACGCCCTCAACAGGCAGACCATGGCCGAGCTCGATGCCGCGGTCGGGGCCGCCGCCGGCGATCCGTCGGTGCTGGCTGTGGCGGTCACCGGCGCCGGCGAGAAGGCCTTCGTCGCGGGCGCCGACATCGGCGAGCTCAAGTCTCTGGGCGCCGTGCAGGCCAAGGAGTTCGCGCTGCGCGGCCAGGCGATCTTCGCCCGGATCGAGCGCATGTCGAAGCCGGTGGTGGCGGCCGTCAACGGCTTCGCGCTCGGCGGCGGCTGCGAGCTGGCGATGGCCTGCCACCTGCGCATCGCCTCGCTCAAGGCCGTCTTCGGACAGCCCGAGGTGAAGCTGGGATTGATCCCGGGCTACGCCGGCACGCAGCGGCTGCCGCGACTGGTCGGCCGTGGGCGGGCGCTCGAGATCCTGCTCACCGGCCGCAATGTCGGCGCCGAGGAGGCGGAGCGCATCGGGCTGGTGTCGGCGACCTGCGAGCCGGCTCAGCTGCGCGAGAAGGTCGAGGCTGTCGTGACGACGATCCTCGCCAACGGGCCGCTGGCCGTCAGCCACTGCATCGAGGCGGTGAACCACGGGCTCGACCTGCCCTTCGATGACGGCTGCCTGCTCGAGGCGACCCTCTTCGGCGTCGGCGCGGCCTCTCCCGAGATGGCGGAGGGGACCTCGGCCTTTCTCGACAAGCGCAAGCCCAACTTCAGGCTCTGAGCGCCGCCTCGCCGGCCTCGGTCGTGCTGCGGTGACCCGCCGGAGCCGCGTGGAAAAGGGCTGCGGCGCAGTCGGTCGGGCCGCGTAGTATCCTTGGAAACGGTGAAGTTGCGTTCGCGGAGGATGGTGTGAGCGAGTCGAAGGAGGGGCCGCGCACGGTCAAGGTGGTGGATCGGCGGATGTTTTCCGCCGACGGCACGCCGCGCGAGGGCGTGCGTCCAGCTGAGCGCGTTCCGGAGCAGGCGGCGAGGCCCGTCGAGCGGGAGCCGCCGGCGAGGCCCGAAGCGACGCCGCGTCCGGCACCGCCGCCCGCGGCTGAGGTGGGAGGCTCGGCTGCCGCCGCGTCCGCCAGCTCGCAGGACTTTCTCGAGCTCCTCGCGATGCTGGCCCGCAATGCCGAGCTCCTGTTGGTCGGCGCCGAAGGAATGCCGGCGCAGCCTGACGAGGCGCGGCGGTTCATCAACTGGCTGGCAGCTCTCGAGGCGAAGACGGCGGGCAACCTCTCGCGCGAGGAGGCGGCGATCCTCTCGGACCTGGTCTTCCAGCTCCGGGCCGCCTACCTCCAGAGCAGGCGCTGATGCGACGGATCCTCCTGGCCGTGATCGCGGTCCTCGCCTGTGCGGCGGGCGCGGAAGCGAACCTCATGGACACCTGGCAGGAGGTCCAGGAGCACCTCGCCGCCGGCGACATCGGCGCGGCCGAGCAGACTCTGCAGATCCTGCAGGACCAGGCGACGGAGCTCGAAGTTCAGCGGATGCCGGCCTTCGCGGCGGCCCTCGTCGCATGGGCGGAGGCCCATCCCGGCGCCGAGGGCGAGGCTCTGGTCCGCGTCGCCCGGCAGCTCGATCCCCAGTACCCGTCGAGCTACTTCCTCGAGGCGCGGTGGCTGCGCGCCCGCGGCTCCCAGACGGCGGCGCTGAAGAAGCAGCTCGCCGGTTGGATCGCCATGGTCCGTTACGAGCCGACCCGGCCGGCCGTGCTGGCCTGGGTCGCGCTGGCGGCGGTGTTCGCCCTCGGACTCGCCCTGGCGTCGCTGATGCTCGCGACGCTGCTACGGCACCTCCGCGCCCTGCTGCACGATGTGCGGTCGCTCGGCGGCGTGCTTTTCCGGCCGGCCAACGCCTGGGTGTTTGCCGTCGTGGTGCTGCTACTCCCGGTTTTCGGCGGCCTCGGGCCGGTGTGGCTGGGTGCCTACCTCTTCGCCGCGAGCTGGATCTATCTCAGCGTCCGCCTGCGCGTGTGGGCGGTT
>JALOKS010000449.1 GCA_025456385.1 Thermoanaerobaculales bacterium
CTCGCGCCGAGGACCGCCAGCAGGTTGAAGATGTTGGAGCCGACCACGTTGCCGACGGCGATGTCGGTGTGGCGGCGCAGCGCGGCGACGACCGAGGTCGCGAGCTCCGGCAGCGAGGTGCCGGCGGCGACGACGGTCAGCCCGATCACCAGCTCGCCCACCCCGAAGACCCGCGCGAGCTCGGTGGCGCCCTGCACCAGCCAGGCCGCGCCCCACACCAGGAGGGCGAGACCGGCGAGGACGAAGGCGCCGTCGCGGCCGAGGTGACGCCGCGGGAGCTCGAGGCGGAGGCCGTCGCTGACGCGCTCCTCGAGCTCGGCCGCGGCCCGCCGGCTCCGCCGCACGGTCACCACGGTGTAGACGAGGATGCCCGCCAGCAGGAGCGCGCCCTCCCAGCCCGCCAGCATCCCGTCGACGCAGACGAGCCAGACCGCGAGCGACAGCGCCAGCATGAGCGGCACGTCGACGCGCAGCAGCTGGCGGTCGACGGGCAGCGGCGCCAGCACCGCCGCCAGGCCGAGGATGGCGAGCACGTTGAAGATGTTCGAGCCGACGACGTTGCCGATGACGATGCCGGGCTCGGCGCGCGCCGCGGCGATGACCCCCGTCACGAGCTCCGGTGCGCTGGTGCCGTAGGAGACCACGGTCAGGCCGATGACGAGAGGGCTGATGCCGAGGGCGAGCGCGGCGGAGGCGGCGCCCCGCACGAGCAGCTCCGCTCCGGCGACCAGCAGCGCGAGGCCGACGACGAGCAGCAGGAAGGCGATCACGCGCGGTCCGTCCTCACCGCCCGATTGTACAGCCCGGCGTCGCGGACAGGCCCGCAGCGCCGCCCGGCCGCAGGCTCAGCCGGCCGCCGCCGGCGGCGCCGCGGCGGCCGCGAAAACCTCGTCGAGGATGTACTCCGCCACCGCCCGGTACTGGCCCTCCTGCATGGCGATCGGCGGCATCTGCGGGTAGTCGGGGCGTTTGCGGCCGGGGGCCTTGACCCAGGCGATGAGGCCCTCGGGGTTGCCGGCGTAGAGCCGCGCGATCTCGGTCAGGGGCGGACCCACCCGCCGCTCCTCGGCGGCGTGGCAGGCCATGCAGACCGCGCGGAAGCTGCGCTCGCCGGGCGAGGTGGTCGCCTCGGCGCCGCCCTGCCGCGGCACGCCGGCCTCGAGGCGCATCGCGGCGCCGAGGGCGGCGGCGCGGAAGCTCTCGCTGTGGGCGGCGACCAGCGCCCGGTGGGTGCTCACCGCCTGCTCGCGGTAGAGGTGACGGACGAAGCCCATCAGGCCGACGGTGCAGCCGAGCGCCAGCACCACCGCCCAGTAGCGGGGGCTCAAGGGGCCCCGGCCGTGGAGCTCGCGCCACAGCAGCACCGCCGCCGCCGCCGCCAAGGCCACCGCCAGGATCAGGTAGCCGAGGAGCGGCCACGACAGGCCGTGCGGGGGCAGGGTCATGAGCACCAGCGGCCCCGCGACCGCCTGCAGCACGGTCGCGCCGAAGGCGGCGGCCAGCAGCTCGCGCCGGACCTCGGCGCGGTCGAGGCCCGCGAGCTCGGACTCCGGCCGCAGGCTCCGCCGGCACAGCCACCCGGCGAGGGCGAGCGCGGTGACGGCGACCGAGGCGAGCAGGAAGTGCAGGTACCGCGGCAGCACGTTGGGCAGCAGCAGGGCCGACAGGAAGCCACGGACCGCGAGCCAGCGGTCGGGGAAGAGCATCAGGTTGATGTTGGCGAGGAAGACGAGCGGCAGCGCGAGCAGCAGCAGGGCGCCGGCGGCGCCGAGGGCGAGGTGCAATCCCTTGCGTTCGGCCAGGGCCTGCCAGCTGTACTTGTGGGCGTACAGGAACCCGAAGGCGAGGATCACGAGCGGCACGATCATGATCCAGGCGCGGCCGGTGAGGCTGTTGGCGGTGTAGAACCAGAGGGCGTAGAGGGCGTTCATGACCAGCAGCGGGCCCACCCCGAGCACCACCGCGAGGCTCTTGGTGACGGTGACGGTGCCGGCGATCGCGTGCGCGAGCCGGTCGAGCTCGGGCCGGCGCAGGCCCCGGAGCTCGTAGTAGAGGCACAGCAGCGTGCCGCCGAGCATCAGGTTGACGAACAGGATGTGGGCGAGGAAGAGGAGCACGATCGCGAGCTGGAGGTCGACCGGCGAGGCCGGCAGGGGCAGGGGGAAGTCGCGCGGGATCGGCAGCGGGTCCATCAGGCGCCTCCCCCGGCGGCCGCGGCGCCGTCGTCGACCGTCCGCGCCAGCCCGCCGTCCTGGGCGCCGGCCTGCGGCCACGGCGATCGCCGCAGCTCGAGCAGGTAGTCGGCGAGGGCACCGGCCTCGCGCTCGGTGCCGGGGAAGGGCGGCATGAAGGGCCGCGCGGTGTGCATGGCGAGCAGGTAGGCGGCCACCGTGTCGCGGTCCCAGACGCCGACGCCGTACATCGTCCGCAGGCGGTCGGGGACGTTGTTGAGGCCGGTGGCGGTATGGCAGCGGGTGCAGGCGAGCCTGAAGACCTCGGCGCCCGCCGCCAGCCGGTTCGCC
>JALOKS010000450.1 GCA_025456385.1 Thermoanaerobaculales bacterium
TCCGAGGCGACCCTGCTGGTCCTTGAGCTCCGGGTCGATGCTGAACTGGCGGGAGACCTCCTCGAACGGCCGGCCCGACTCGAGGCGGGCCAGCGCGTTGCCGGCGATGCCCTCGTTGCGCACGAAGATGGCGCCCAGGTCGACCGCCGCGGGCGTCGTGAAGTCGTCCAGATCGCGCCGGTAGAAGCGACGCGCGTCGGCGGCGTCGGCGCGCCGCTCGGGGAACTTGACCCGGCCGACGGCCTCGAAGAGCTCGGCGGACTCGAGCCCCTGCTGGAGCTGCGGACGCGTCATCCCCGCCGCTCTGAGGGCGCTCTCCAGGGCGGCGTCTCCGCCGAGCTGCTCCGCGACCGCATCGAGGCGTTGCCGCACGGCGTCCGCGTCCGCCGTCACCCCGAGGCGCTCCGCCTCTCGCCGCAGGAGGTCGCGCTCGACGGCCCGGTCGAGCGCCTCGTCGGCGCCGACCGCCTCGCCGAGCAACCGGCTCTCCGCGCGCACCGCCTCCACCGCGCGCACCGGGACGTCCCTGCCGTCGACCGAGGCGGCAACGGACGCGGCCGGGTCGGGCGCTTCGCCGCCGCATCCCGCGACGAGGATCGCCGCAAGCAGGAAGGCCGCCGCCAGGGCGCACACCCGCCGCGGGCGGCGGGCCGGACGGCGCGAAGATGATCGACTCCTGCTGCTCACGGCATCACAGCGCCGGGTGGCGCCCCCTCAGGTCAGGAGCCCGCCGGAGCCTCGGGGCGCGCCTCGGCGAACGGCTCCTCGGTCACCGTCCGCTCGCCGCCGATGAACCGCGCCGGGAAGTAGCAGGCGACCTCGTGGCGCTCACCGGCGTCGCCGCCGGTGCTCACGAGCCGGGGCATGGCCTCGGCGCAGACGGGCTGCGAGCGCGGGCAGCGCGGGTGGAACACACAGCCGCTGGGCGGGTTGGCCGGGCTCGGCACGTCGCCCTCGAGGATGATGCGCCGGCGCGCACGCTCGGTGTGCGGGTCCGGGATCGGCACCGCGGAGAGCAGCGCCTCGGTGTACGGGTGCTGCGGCCGGTCGTACAGCACGGCGCTGTCCGAGATCTCGACGATCTTGCCGAGGTACATCACCGCGACCCTGTCGGAGATGTGCTTGACCACCGACAGGTCGTGGGCGATGAACACGTAGGTGAGGTCGAACTCGTCCTGAAGGTCCTCGAGCAGGTTGATGACCTGCGCCCTGATGCTCACGTCGAGGGCGCTGACCGGCTCGTCGCAGATGATGAGCTTGGGGTTGAGCGCCAGCGCCCGGGCGATACCGATGCGCTGGCGCTGCCCGCCCGAGAACTCGTGCGGGTAGCGCTCGGCGTGCTCGGCGCTGAGGCCCACCGTCTCGAGGAGCTCGAACACCCGCTTCTTGCGTTCGGCCGGCGTGCCGACCTTGTGGATCTTGAGCGACTCGCCGACGATGTCGCGCACCCGCATGCGCGGGTTCAGGGACGCGTACGGATCCTGGAAGATGACCTGCATGTCGCGGCGGAGCTTCTGCATGTCGGCGCGGGACGCGCGCATGACGTCGATGCCCTCGAAGGTGACCTCGCCCGCCGTGGCCTCGATCAGGCGCAGGATGGAGCGGCCGGCCGTGGACTTGCCGCAGCCGCTCTCCCCCACCAGGCCGAGCGTCTCACCCTTCTCCACCGAGAAGCTGACGCCGTCCACCGCGTACACCGTGCCGGTCTGGCGCTTCAGCACCCCCGTCTTGATGGGGAAGTGCTTGGTGAGGTCCCGCACCTCGAGCAGGCTCACGACGCCTCCCTCTCGAAGCGAGGGAGCGCCTCGCGGACGGCGACGCGCTCTTCCACGGGGATCCAGCAGTTGACGCCGTGCTCGGGCCCGACGATCTCGAGCTCCGGCCACTGGTCGCGGCACTGCTCGCGCTCGTAGACGCAGCGGCCGACGAAGGGGCAGCCCTGGGGCAGCGCGATGAGGTCCGGCGGCTGCCCCTTGATGGGCGTGAGCCGCGTCTTCTCGGCCAGGTCGAGCCGCGGCAGCGATCCGAGCAGGCCCCACGTGTACGGGTGGTGCGGGTTGTAGTAGATCTCGTCGACCGGCCCGTACTCCACGGTGCGGCCGCCGTACATGACCATCACCTTGTCGGCGATCTCGGCGACCACGCCGAGGTCGTGGGTGATGGCGATGACGCCGCTCTCGTAGCGGGCCTGCATCTCGCGGATGACGTCGATGATCTGCGCCTGGATGGTGACGTCGAGCGCGGTGGTGGGCTCGTCGGCGATCAGGATGTCCGGGTTGCAGCTGATCGCCATGGCGATCATCGCCCGCTGGCGCATGCCGCCGGAGTACTCGAAGGGGTACTGGTTGACGCGCTTGTCGGCGTCGGGGATGCCGACGCGTGCGAGCAGCGCGGCCGCCATCTCCCAGGCTTCCTTCTTGCTCTTGTCCTGGTGCAGCATGATCGCCTCGACGATCTGTTGGCCGACCTTGACGACGGGGTTGAGGCTGGTCATGGGGTCCTGGAAGATCATCGCGATGTC
>JALOKS010000451.1 GCA_025456385.1 Thermoanaerobaculales bacterium
GTCTCCTGCCCATAGGATCCGCTGCTGACGGGCATCTCCGCCTCGAACGCGTCCTCCTCTAACACCGAGAAGCTGGCATCGACGTCCATCTGAGAACAGGACGTCAGAACCGGCGGAGCGGGCATTCCCCCACCAATGGTCATCCGCGCCATCACGCCCCAGTCCCGAGTCAGCGCCTGCGGCACCAGCACCAGCCGACCGCGCTCCGGCTGCTCCTTGCCCTCGCGCTCCTCGATTGCCACGAAGGAGGTCTGTGACGAAGCGAGCCGGTAGCGCAGGCCGAGCTCGACGATCGCCTTGGTGACCCGCGCCTCGCGTCGTCCGCGCTGCTTCGAGCCGCCCTCAGCGTGCAGCCGGCTCGTCCCCTCCTCGAGGTCGCGGATCGCGGCGCGCGCTGCGAGCGGGCCGACCACCGCACCCTCCGCGGCCTGCGCCGGGTCCACCGCCAGCTCCCAGCTCACCTCGTGCCCGCCGAGCTGGCCGGCCAGCCGCACGGTGCCGGCCTCGAGCTCCGGCAGCCGCAGGTAGACCAGGTACGGCTCACCGTCGAAGAGCTGGTCCTGCCGGTAGGGCGCGCGCTCCTCGACGAGGCTTCCGTTCCACTCCACGCGCACTCCCTCGACCACCGGCGCGCCGATCCGCGCGAACTGCCGCAGCACCTTGGGCTCGATGCGCTCTCCGGGCTTGATGAACTCGGCGGCGCCGCCGCTCGCCCGCGCGACGCCGTTGATGAGGTGCTCGCTCGGTCCGTGGCCGATGCCGATGGTGAAGACCCGCGCGGTGTGTGCGTGCCGCCGGGCGAGCTCGATGACCGCTCCGTCGTTGCTGACCTCGCCGTCGGTCAGGAGCACCACCGCGCGCTGCACGCCCGCGCCCCTGCGCTCGAGGGCCTCGGCGAGCGGCCCCATGATCTCGGTGCCGCCCATGTCGGCGTAGATGGCCTCCACGTACGCCGCCGCCTCGTCGAGGCTCGACTGCGAGTACGGCCGGCACTCCCCGAACATCGGCCGGTGACTCGAGCCGAAGCTGATGATGTCGAAGCGGTCGCCCTCCTGCAGGCTGCGCAGGCACAGCTGCAGCGCCCGCCGCGCCTCCTCAATCGAGCTGCCGCCCATCGAGCCCGAGCGGTCGATGACGAAGATGACCTCGCGCGGCTCGCGGGCCCCGGCCTCGAGCCGGGGCAGGAAGGACAGCGCCGCCACCGCGCCGCCCTCGGGCTGCCGCTCGACCACGACCTGCGGCGCCCGCGGCGCAGCCGGCGTGATCAGCAGCACCAGGTCCTCGTTCATGGCCGCGGTCTCGTGCGACAGCTCCACCGTCGCCCCCTCCCCGCGGGGCGTCCAGCGCAGCGGGTGCGAGGGCGACCCGATGCCGGCGAGACCGCCCGGGACGTCCACCTCGGCCCGGAACTCGAGCCCGTAGGGCACCTCGAAGGCGGTGGGCGGGTTGAGCTTCTCGGCCTCGCTCTGGCCCACCCCCACCCGGTCCTCGGCCGGCGCGTACCGCGGCGCGACGGTGGTGGGCAGCACGAAGCGAAGCGCCTCGCCCTCCCAGCCGAGCTCCATCACCCACGCGAGCTCGACCACCATCTCCTGCCCCGGCTCGAGGTTGCCGACGCTCGCTTGGAACACGTTCGGCCGGTGCTGGTCGAGGAGCACCGCGCCGTGGCCGGCCGCGAGCGCCTCGTCGTAGATCTCGAAGGCCTCTTCCTTCTCCTTGACCGTGCCGACGATGCGCCGGCCGCCGGTCTCGATCACCAGCCCGGTGACCGCCGCCTTCTCCGGCGCCGGGAAGACGTACACCGCCTCGATGGCCACCCGGCCCTGGTTGCGGTAGCGCTGGCGCGCGACCACCCTCGTCAACGGACCCGTGATCTCCGCCCGCACCGCGACCCCGAGGAGGGGAATCGCCTGCGCGGCCTCCCGGGCCCACCCCTTCGCCGCCACATACGCGCCGGCCATGACCTCCGCAGCTTCAGCTCCCATTCGTGCCTCCCTCGCCCTCCAGCCCGTTGATGAAGCTCGCCAGAGCGGCGAGCTGCAGCTCGGTCAGCGCCCGCCCGGCTCCGAGCACGTGCAGCTCGACCCCGGGCAGCACCGCCTGCCGGACCCAGATCTGGCCCGGGCCGATCTCCCGCCGCGGCCGCCTGCCCGCGGCCTCCGCCGCCGGCCGCGCGGCCGGCTCGGCTGCCGGCGGCTCGCCGGCCAGCCTGCGCCGGATCTCCTCGAGCGTCGCGCCCTCCTCCTGCAGCGCCTTCACCCGAAGCACCGCCGCCAGATGCTCGCTCGCATAGTGCTCGCCCCGGCCGCGGCCCAGCGGCTCCGGGATCAGGCCCCGCTGCACGTAGTAGCGGACCGTGCGGCGCGTGACTCCGCCCCGCTCAGCGATCTCGCCGATGGAGTAGCGTTCCTCGTCCATGGCATACAATATGACACCGTACTGTCACATTGTCAAGTGTCGCATTAGTGGAGTTCTCGCGGCGCCGTGCGGGCACGGGCTCACCTGAGCCTCTTGCAAAT
>JALOKS010000452.1 GCA_025456385.1 Thermoanaerobaculales bacterium
AGCTCGGCCAGTCGCGCCCAGGCGAGCGCGTTGTCCGGAGCCGCCTCGACCGCCTGCTCGAGAGCCTCGCGGGCTCCCTCGAGGTCGAAGCGCGCCTGCCGCGCGTAGGACATCGCGATCAGCGCCGCGGCGGAGCCCGGATCGGCCGCCACCGCCTTTTCGGCGCTCGCCATCGCCGCCTCCAGCTCGTTGCGGACCACGGCGACGACCGTTTGCAGCGCCAGCGCGTCGGCGTTCTTCGGGTCGAGCGACGCGGCGCGCTCGATGTCGGCGGCCGCGAGGTCGACGTTGCCTGCCGCGAGGTAAAGCGACGCGCGATAGGCGAAGAAGCCCGCGTCGCCGACCTCGAGGTTCTCGACCTGCTCCACCGCCGCCAGAGCGGCCTCGAGGTCGCCGTTCTTCCGGGCCGCGTGCGAGCTGCGGAGCGCAGCCGCCCACCCCTCGTCGCCGGCCGCGGCGGAGGGTTCGGAGAGCACCGGAAGGTAGTACAGCGCCCACTGGACCGCATCCTGCGGCCGGGCGATGACCCGCAGCGCCGGCGCCGCGCCGGGGGCGGCAACCACCGACTGGCCTGGCCCGACCGTCTGGCTGCCGTCGTCGTTCTCGGAGTACACCTCGCCTTCGAGCACTGACACGACCGACGTCTCGTCCTCGTAGGCGACCGCGAGCTCGGTGCCGCGAACGGCTGCGATGGTGCGCCCGGTCTTGAAGCGGACCGGGCTTTCCTTCCAGCTCACGACTCGAGCCCACAGCCGGCCTCCAAAGACCTCGATGTCGCGCTCACCGGCGGTCTCGTTGATCTGCACCCGCGAGTCGGCTCCGATGCGCAGCTGGCTGGCGTCCGAGTAGAAACGGACCACCACCGTGCCGTTCCTCGTCACCACGATGTCGTTGCGCTCGAGCGCCAGGCCGCGGACAAGCTCGAGCTCGCTGCCGAGCCGCACCACGCTGGCCTGCCCTTTGAAGGCCTCGAGGCTGGCGAAGCGGGTCGCAGCCGCCTGGCCGAAGGCCATTCCTGTCGCTGTGACGACCACGCCCGCCGCCACCACGGGAGCCACGAGAGCTTTGAAGCACCTGCACCTGCCTGCCATGGGTCCTCCCTGCAACCGATCCTTCGACCGCCTGTCGGTTCCTGCGCACCGGGTCGTCCCGCCGCGGGGCGGTCCTCGCTCCTTCTTTCGACACCCTGTGTTGCGGAAGAATATAGACGATCCCTCCTCTGAAATCCAGTCGCAACCACCCTGTCCCCGCGTTTTTCGCGCGCCACGTGCCGCACGCCCGCGGGAGGGAGAGCCGTGAGAGACTTCCCGTCTGGCCGACGAAAGCCCGTTTCGACGCGCCGGCAGGAGATTCTGATCGTGGACTACGCGCTGGTCATCGCCACCGCCTCAATTGCCTCCGGGCTGACGATGTTCTCGGGCTTCGGCCTGGGTACGGTCCTGCTTCCGGTGTTCGCGCTCTTCCTCCCCGTCGAGCTGGCCGTGGCGGCGACCGCCCTCGTGCACGGCGCCAACAACGTGCTCAAGACCGTCCTGCTCGGGAGGGGTGCCGACCGCTCGATCGTCCTCCGCTTCGGACTGCCGGCCGTCGTCGCAGCCTTCGGAGGCGCCTCCCTCCTCGCCGCGCTCTCCGGCATGCCGGCGATGCTCACCCACACCCTCTTCGGCCGCGAGGCCGTCGTCACGCCGCTCAAGCTGGCGATGGCGGTGCTGATGGCCGCCTTCGCGATCGTCGAGCTCCACCCCCGCTTCGCGAAGCTCGAGTTCGACCGGCGGATGCTGCCCCTGGGCGGCCTGCTCTCCGGCTTCTTCGGCGGCCTCTCGGGCCACCAGGGAGCCCTGCGCTCGGCCTTTCTCGCCAAGGCCGGTCTGACCCCCCCGGCCTTCGTCGGCACCAACGCCGTGATCGGGCTGCTCGTCGACCTGGTGCGCATCGCCACCTACGGCGCGGTCCTCCTCGGCGGCAGCCTCGGCGCCCTGGCGCACAGCCGAGAGGGCAGCCTCGTGCTCACCGGGGCCCTCGCGGCCTTCGCCGGGGTCATCGTTGGCACGAGGCTGCTGCACAAGGTCACCATGCCGGCCGTGCAGCGTCTGACCGGCGTCATGCTCCTGGTCATCGCGGTGCTGCTCGGGCTCGGGCTGGTCTGACCGAGCCGCTCCCGGCGCGCGGAGAAGCCTCGGCGCGCAGCCACCCTGCCCATGTCCGAAACACGACGAACGGTGCAGCCACGCATGACCCCGCGAATCTCCAGCACTCGGCTCGTCATGGCATGCCTCGCCGTCGCCGGCGTGCTCGAAGCCCGGCCGGCGCCGTTCGCCCACCTCCGCCCGGGCTGCGGCGCTCCCGAGGGCCAGGTCTGATCGCTCGAAGCGATGCTAAGATGTTGACCATGATGGACCTCGAGGAACGAAGCCGGAGGCGCCGCACGACCATCGAGACCCATCGGGCGCACTCATTCGCGGACGCGGAAGCCTGGGATCTTGAGTACTGGCAGCAGCGGACG
>JALOKS010000453.1 GCA_025456385.1 Thermoanaerobaculales bacterium
TCGAGCCGCTGGTCGATCCGCAGCTGACCCTCGCCGAGGTAAGTCGCCAGGAACCACTCGCCGGCCTGGTGGTCGCTGGGCGCGACGACCACCGCACCGCCGCCGGCGACCGGCGCCAGGAAGCGCGCCGTGCGGGTGGTCATCAGGGCCAGGATCACCGGGAGCGCGGGCGTCAGCCGGTCGAGGGCATCGCGCACCCCACCGACACCGAGCCGCTGCAGCAGCCGGTCGACCACGTGGTCCGAGATCTCCACCGTCAGCACCTTGGTCCGCACGACGAAGGCCCGCGCGTCCACCTCCCGAAAGACCAGGCCCCAGCGCCGGCGCTCGTCCTGGGCGATGGCGAGCTGCTGGAACACCCGCCGCTTCCCGGTCCCGCTCTCGGCCTCCCAGACCGTGACGGCGGCCGGGTCGCGGCGCAGGAACTCGACGGCGTGGCGGTACCAGGGGCCGCGCCGCTCCTGGGTGTGGGCGGCCAAGACGCGGTCCCAGTAGCCGCTCGCCCGGACGGCGATGCGTCGGTTCTCGCCCCGGCGCACGGCCTTTGCGATGGATTCGTGCACAGACACCTCCGATCGGTGGCCCCTGGCAGGAATGTGATTGTCGCGGGGGTGGTGACTCAGTCCGTGAGCCTGCCAGGAGACCGAGTGGGGCGTGTCTGGTCCTCGACCGCTTCCACGGCGCCGCGGACCAGCCGCTGCACGCGCTCGCGAACCGCCGTGAACCGCGCAGCGGGTCGGACGCCGCGCGGACCGTCCTCGACGTACAGCCGGCGATTCACCTCGATCAGCACGGACTGCACCCGAGGTTCCCGGCGGAGGAACCGGCCTGGCACCATCGCGCCCGCGTACGGCGCGTCGACCTGGACCGACCAGCCGAGCGCGTCACAGGCCGCCACCAGTCGCTCGACCAGCGGCGTGGGGGTGTGGAGCGGGTCGGTGCCGATGCAGATGTCCGGTCGGCCGGGACGCTGGTCGAGCTCCATCGGCAGCGGCTGGTCCGGGAACGAGTGTGCGTCGACGATCAGCGCCGTCCCGTGCACCGCCAGGGCTGCCGTCACACGCTCCGTGAGGCGCGCGTGGTGCGGCCGGTAGAACCGGTCGAGCAGGGCCTCCCGCTCGAAAGGCGTCGGCGGGTGGCGCAGCGGCCGGCCATCGCTGGTCAGGGTGTAGACGACGCCCTGCCCGCGCTGCGCCATCGGCTCCCGGGCATCGTCGTCGAACCGCTCGGGGTCGACGACGAGACGGCTGGCCGGAAAGCGGACCGTCGCGACCGCCGCCTCAGACACCGCGAACAGCGCGTCGGTGTAGTGGTCGGTCATGCGGTCCAGCTCGCGTTCGAGCGCCGCGTCGTCCACGAGAAACGTCTGGCGCAGGTCGGCCGGGATCTCCCGCGACGCGTGCGGCAGATGGATCACCACCCACGGCACGGGAGCCTGGTTCGGCAGCACGCGCTGGAGGCCTGGCTCAGGCGGCGTCGCCACTGCCGCCCCAGTTCGTCACCCCGATGGCCGTGACGGTCGGCACGTTGCGCACCTGGCCGATCTCGACCAGCCGAGCGCCTAGCCGACGGGCCATGTCGGCGCTGACGTCGGTCGGAACAGCGAGCTGACCGAGTCGCCGGCCGTCGCAGTACAGCGCCAGGAACGGCTCGCCCTTCCACAGGTAGCTGCGCAGCTCGTAGCGATGATCGCTCATGCCATATCCTCCTCGTCGGCCCACGGGTCTTCTTCGTCTGCCCAGGGGACACGCTCGTGCACGACGACGTTCAGGCCCGCCACCACGAAGGCGGCGTTGAGCTTATCGACGTCGCCGCGAAAGCCGATGGCCGGCCCACCGCCACCGGGGCCGCCGACACCGCTCCAGTACAGCCCGAGCGCCTCGGCCCGCTCCTCGCCGAGCTCGCTGTGGAGCCGAAGGGCCGCACCGTACTCGGTCGGCATCGCCAGCTCCCACTCGGACGCCTCGATGAACTCGATGTCCGCGTCGAGCCAAGCCGCGCGCTCGGCCTCGAACGCCGCGAAGGCGGCGTGGTCGGCCGGCGACCACTGGTCGACGTTCCAGCGCTCTTCCAGAGCTGGGAGGAATGGATCGTCCTTGCCCCAGTCGTAGAGCCAGAACTCGACCCGCTCCTCCAGCGTCATGCGGTCGAGGCCGAGGTGCTCCCGGCGCGCGATCGGCACCCACTCGAGGTTCTCGCGCCGGGGACCGTCGACCAGGTGGTTGTCCTCGTCGAGATACAGCTCCAGCGGTTCCGCCTGGGGCCGGGCCTTCGCGGCCTCCGGCCAGAGCAGCACGAGCGGGCCCGTCAGGGCCGCTGCCGAGACCGAGCCGAATACGAGCTTCAGGAATTCGCGACGCGTCAACGTCGTCATAATGGCGTTCTCCGGCCCCGGTGCAGAGAAGGCGCGAGCCGCCCGCGGGGCAGGCAGACGGCCAACGCTTTAGCAGCACTTGTGAGTCGCCCTGCAAGTTGTCGATTAACTCGGCGACGCCATTAACTCGGCGACGCCCGATGCCTCGGGCAGGGTCCTGATCTGCGATACCTCCTCAGCCGCTGCGCAGCCGGTGTAGGGTGTCGGCCACGACGTGCTCCGCCTGCCAGGCGGCCGCTTCCTGCCGGTAATAGGCCGCGAGCTGCGGGTAGAACGCCGACTCGACGTCGACGAAGCCGATCGCCTGGCGGATGTCGTCCGTGTACTCCAGCTGGCGGAGCCAGA
>JALOKS010000111.1 GCA_025456385.1 Thermoanaerobaculales bacterium
CGGATCTGGTCCTTGCCGTCGTCCTTGCCGCGGTACATGGCGAGGTCGGCGGCGCGCAGGAGGAGGTTCTTCTTCATGTCGGTCGTGCCCTGGCGGGGCAGGTGGTGCGGGTAGACGGCGACCCCGATCGAGGCCGTCAGCGGCCGCCGCCAGTACACCGGGCCCTCCGACCAGGAGAAGGTCCCCTGCAGGAAGCGGGTCTCGGCGAGGGTCTTCTGGATCGCCGTCGCCACCCCGCAGGCCATCTCGAGATCGTGGTCAGGGAGGATGATGACGAACTCGTCGCCGCCGTAGCGCGCCAGGGTCGCGCCCTCGGCTGCGACGACCTTCGCCAGCAGGTAGCCGAACTCCTTGAGCACCTGGGAGCCGGCGAGGTGGCCGTGGGTGTCGTTGACGCTCTTGAAGTCGTCGATGTCGAGGAAGAGCAGCGCCACCGTCGAGCGGGTGACGTCGGCGCGGATCAGGTCCTCGCTCAGGCGATGGTGGAAGAAGCGGTCGTTGTAGAGGCCGGTGAGGTCGTCGCGACGCGCCATCTCGCTCGCGCGCTGCGCGTCGAGCAGGTTCTCGATCGAGATCGAGGTGTAGCGGGCGAAGATCTCCAGCATCTGCATGTCGCGGGCGACGTAGGGCGCGCCGTCGGAGCGGTTCAGGAGCTCGAGGACCCCGCACACCGTGCGCTCGATGCGGACCGGGACCGCCACCACGCTCGCGGTGCGGAACTCGTGGTCCTCGTCGAACTTGGGGTAGAAGTTCGGGTCGCCCTCCGGGCTCGCCATCAGGTACGGCTCACCGGTTCGGTAGACGTAGCCCACCACCCCGCGGTCGGCGCGCAGGCTCTTGCCGAGCAGCGCCGAGGCCGAGGGGCCGAAGGCGGCCACGAAGAAGAGGTTGGTGTCGGCCGCGGTCTCGCCCCGCTCCACCGGCCGGTCCATGAGGATCGAGCCGGCGGTCGAGGGCACGAAGTCGTTGGCCTTGCGCAGGACCTCGCCGAGGAAGGAGGGCAGCTGCAGCTGCGACATCGCGAAAGCGGAGTACCGCTTGCGGTCCAGGAAGGGCTCGAGATCCCCTACGGGCAGGCTGTAGACCTCCGGCGGGCCCATCACTCGATGCTACCACGATGCCGGTCGAGGGTGGCGGTGGCCTGCACTCAGCGGCGCATCAGGCGCCGCAGGCGCTCCTCGAGGTCGGCCACGGTCTCCGAGTGGTCGGCCCGGCCGGGGGCGAAGCGGACCGCCTCGAGCTCGCGCCGCAGCTCCCGCATCTCCTCCTCGAGGCGCGCCCCGCGGGCGCTGTCGCGGACGTCGAGCCACCAGCGCTCGAGCGCCACCTGCAGCTCCCGCGCCCGCTCGGCCGGGCTCTGCCCGGCCCGCCGCGGGGGCAGCCCGGCCCGCCGCCGGCGCGCGAGCAGCAGGCTCGGCACGCCGCCCACCAGCAGGCCCGCCGCCAGCGCGCCGACGACCCACGCCCACGGCGGGGGCCCGGCGGCGGGGGGCTGCTCCGGCCGGGGGGCGGTCTCCGCCGCTCCCGCGCCGGAGCCGGCCCCGGTCGCCGCAGCGGCCGCGACCGGCACCGGCGTCGCGGCCGGCGGCGCCACCGTGAGGGTGAGCGGCCCGAGGCTCTGCCGCCGGTAGCGGCGGGCCGCCGGGTCGAAGACCGCGAGCTCGACCGGCCCGAGCTCGAGCACGCCCGCGCTGCGCGGGACCACGGTCGTCCGCCAGCTGCGGCTGCCGTGGACGCCGCGGGTGTCGACCTCGACCGCGCTCTCCTCCTCCGGCGGGTAGCTCTCGCAGTCGCCGCAGCCGGGCCACGCCGCGGGCGGCTCGACGAGCGGCAGGTTGCCGGTGCCGGCGAGGGTGATGGTGACCACCGCCGACTCGCCGAAGTCGATCGCCTCGGGGTCCAGAGCGACGCTGTAGCCGAGGTCGCCGACCGCGCCCGAGAAGCCGGCCGGCGCCGGCGGCCGGGGGGCCACGCTCACCGTGAGCTCGGGGCTCGAGCGCTCGACCACCTGCTGCGGCGCGAACAGGCTCGCGGAGCGGAAGCCGATGCGCGCGCCGGCCGCCGGCACGGCGAGCTCGCCGGCCTTCAGCGGCACCAGCACGTGGCGCGCGATCTCGAAGCGGTTGAAGCGCACGCCGTCAACCTCGACCACCTCGCCGGTGACCCGCTGCGGGGGATCGACCCGCTGCGCCCACCAGCCGGGGTAGGTCGGCGGCGCCACCCACTCGAAGCCGTCGACGCCGCCGGCGGTGGTGTCGAGCACCACGACCGCGGTCACGGTCTGGCCGAGCACGGCCTCGCGGCGGTCGAGGAGCTGCCGCAGCTCGACGCGCGCCGAACGCGAGGGCTGGCGGCGCTGGAAGAAGTCGTCGAAGGGGTCGACCCCGAGCGGCGGGCGGCGGGCCGCACCGCGGTCCGGGGCGACGCTGCCCGGCACGACCTCGGCGCTGACCGCCTCGGCCTCGAGCTCGAGCGCACCCATCACGACCCGCACCGGCCCGACCGAGGCCTGCCCGACCTCGCGGCCCTGCACCACGTAGCTGAAGCTGGTGGCCCGGGTGGCGACCCCGTTGACCCACGAGAACTCGGTCCCGGTCGAGGGCCCCGACACCACCTCGAGGTTGACGAGCTCGCCGAGGTCGACCACCGGGTTGCCCTCCGGCTCGACGATGCGCACGGTGAGCCGGGCGACATCCTCGATGCCGAAGCGCCGCGGCTCGAGGCTGAGCTCGAGGCTCGGCTCGGCGGCGGCCGCGGTCGCCGCGACGGCGGCGAGCAGGACGCCGGCGAGCCGGGGCGCGAGCGCGGACGGGGGCCTCACCAGTCCTTCTCCACCGCGCCCGGCCTCGGGGTCGGCGAGCGCAGAGCGTCGCGGGCCGCGGCCTCGGCGCGGTCGAGGGCCGCGAACACGGCCTGGTTGGGGCCGGGGGTCGGCGCCGGTTGCGGCTGCCGCTCCTGCTCGCCCTGCTCCCCTTCCGGCTGCTGCTCTTGCTGCTGTTGTTGCTGCTGTTGCTGTTGTTGTTGCTGCTGCTCCTCGAGCAGCTTGAGCGCGAGCTCGAAGTTGTGCTTGGCCGCGAGGTCCTCCGGGTCGGCGAGCACCGCGCGCCGCAACCAGCCGATCGCCGGCTCGAGCTGCCCCTGCTCGAGGGCGGCGGTGCCGGCGTTGAAGGCGGCTGCGCGCACGCCGCGCTCGGAGGCCGCGGCGAGGAGCGGTTCGGCCGTCGCCAGCTTGCCGCCGGCGGCGAGCGCGGTGCCGAGGTCGTAGAGGCGCTCCGGGGCCTCCGCATCGAGCTCCGCGGCGCCGGCGAAGGCGGCCGTCGAGCCCGGCAGGTCGCCCGCGCCCCAGGCGGCGACGCCGGCCCGCGCCAGGCGCCGGCTGCCGCCGGGGATCAGCCGCTGCCACCACGGCGCCGCGGGCAGCGTCTCGGCCGCCGCCGGCCGGGCGAGCGGCGGCCCCTGCACCTGCGGCGCCCCCGTCGTCGGCGCGGCCCCCTGCGCGGCGGCGACGCCGGGAACGGCGAGAGCCGCGGCCAGGGCCACGGCGGCCGCGGCCCGCCGCCACGGCGACAGGGCGAATCCGAGGGAGAGCGTGACGGCCGCGGCGGCGAGGAAGATCGGGAAGCGCTCGATGCGGCGCACCGCGCTGGCGGTCGTCACCTCGCGGGTGCGCAGCCGCTCCACGGCGGCCGCGATCGCCCGCGCCGCGTCGGGCGCAGCGAGCAGCACCACCTCGCCGTCGACGTCGCCGGCGATCCCGGCGACCACCTCCGGGTGCGCCCGTGTCACCACCGGCTGGCCCTTGGCGTCGCGCTTGTAGCGCACGCCGCCGTCCTCGTCGTGCTGCGGGATGGGGCCGCCGCTCTCGCTGCCGGCCACGACCCCGACCAGACCGACCCCGCCCTCGACCAGGGCGGCGGTCGCCGCCTCGACGTCGCCCTGCAGGTTCTCGCCGTCGGTGAACAGCAGCAGCACGCGCCCCTCGCCCTCCTCGGGCAGCAGCTCGAGCGCCGCTTCGACCGCCTGCTGCAGGTTGGAGCCCGGCAGCGCCACCATCCCCGGCGCCACCCCCTCGAGGAACAACGCCGCCGCGCCGAGATCGGTGGTCAGCGGCAGCAGCGGGTAGGCGTCGCCGGCGAAGACCACCACCGCCAGCCGGTTGCCGTCGAGCAGCGGCAGGAGCTGGAGCAGGGTCTCGACCGAGCGACCGAGGCGCGACGGCCGCGCGTCCTCGCACAGCATCGAGTCCGAGACGTCGAGAGCGACCACCAGGTCGCGGGTCCGCACCGACTCCTCGGCCGGACGCTCGCCCCACTGCGGCCGGGCGAGCGCGAGCGCGAGCAGCGCCGCGGCGGCGGACCAGGCGATGAGCCGCGCGAGGCCGGTCGCCGGTGTGCCGCCCAGCAGGCGCTCCCACACCGCGGGCGCCGCCAGCCGGCGCTGCTGGGCGAGCCGGCGGCGGTGGCGCAGCACCGCGAGCACCGCCGTCGCCGCCGGCAGCGCGAGCAGCAGCAGCCGTCCCGGCTCGGCGAAGCTCACCACGGCGTCCTCCCCAGCAGCCCTTCGAGCAGGACCGACGCGACGACGAGCAGGAGCGCCCCCAGCGCCCAGGGCTCGAAGAGCTCTCTGGTCCGCACCAGGCGGACCGAGGTGAAGACCGTCCGCTCCATGCGGTCGATCTCGGCGAAGACCCGCTCGAGCGCGGCCGCATCGCGGGCGCGGAAGGAGGTGCCGCCGGTGGCGCGCGCGATCTCGGCCAGCAGCTCGGGGTTGATCTCGACCTCGACCTGCTGCACCTGCGTGAACTCGCGCCCGCTGCGCGGGTCGCGCAGGCGCACCGGGATCGGCACCATGCCGCCGCGGCCGACCAGGACCGTGTGCACGGTGATCCCCTCGGCGGCCGCCAGCTCGGCCGCGGTGTGCGGGTCGAGCTGGCCGGCGTTGTTGGCGCCGTCGGTGACGAGGACGACGACCTTCGACTCGGCGCTCGAGGAGCGCAGGCGGTTGACCGCGGTGCCGATGCCGAGGCCGATGGCGGTGCCGTCGGGCAGGGTGTGCAGCCGCACCTGGTCGAGCAGGCTCCTGGCGACCTCGTGGTCGAGGGTCAGCGGGCAGACGGTGACCGCCGCGCCGGCGAAGACCACCAGACCGATGCGGTCGTCGGGCCGGCGGCGGACGAAGTCGGCGATCATCTCCTTGGCGACGCCGAGGCGGTCGGTGGGCTGGAAGTCGAGCGCCGCCATCGAGCCCGAGACGTCGAGCGCGATCACCATGTCGACGCCCTCGGCGCGCTCCTGCATCCGCGACAGCACCTCCTGCGGCCGCGCGAGCGACACCGCGAGCGGCAGGAAGGCGAGCGCGGCGGCGCCGCCCGCGAGCGCGGTCCAGTCGGGCATGCGGCCGCGCCTCCCGGCGGTTCGAGCCGCGAGCGGGAAGGGGTAACGCTGCCAGCGGCGCCGCAGCACCCAGAGTGCGAGCGCGGCGATCCCGAGGGCGGCCACCGCCAGCCAGCCGGGAAGGGCGAGCTGGATCATCCGGCCGCCTCCTCGGCCGCTGCGGCGGCCGCGAGCAGACGGTCGATCTCGCGCGCGCTGTCGCGGGCCGAGGCGATGGCGCGACGCAGCCCGGCCTCGTCGGCCGCGGCGCGGCCGAAGCGGGTGCGGTCGGCGACCCCCATCGCCTCCTGGATGCCGCGCTGCACGCGCTCGGGCCAGCCGAGGCGGCGCGCCAGCAGGCGCAGCTCGAAGGAGGTCATGTCCTCGGCCGGTTCGCCGGTCCCCCGCGCGAGGTAGCGGCGCAGGCCGGCGGCGAGGCGGTCGCAGATCGCGTCGCCGGGCTCCCGGCCGAGCCGCCGCTCGAGGGCCTCGAGCAGGCGCTCGAGCTCGGCAAGCGGCGGCGCCTCCGGCGCCCCGGCGGTGCCGCCGTCCGCACCCCGGCGGCGGCGGCGCCACCAGGCGAGGCCGGCGGCGAGGCCGAGCACCGGCACGGCGAGCGGCAGCACCCACTCCCAGGGGAAGCCGCCGACCCCGATCGGGTCGCGCAACGGCAGCGGCTTCGCCTCCTCGCCCTCCGGCAGCACCGAGGCCACAGTGACCGGCGGCGCCGCGGCCGCCGCCACCTCGCGCACCGCCCCGCCCGGCTCGCGCACGGTGGCGGCGATCGCGGGCAGCTCGAGCTCGCCGACCGCGAGCGGCGCCACCACGAGCTCCCAGGCCGGCGGCCGGGCGCCCGCGAGCTCGCGCGGCCCCTCGACCACCGCCCACGGCCCCTCCGGGCCGGCCGCGACCTCGAGGCCGCCCCAGGCCAGATCCTCGCCGCCGCGCGCCCGAACCGTGAGCGGCAGCGGGTCGCCGACCCGCAGGCCGGAGGCCTTCAGCTCGAGCTCGAGCCGCGGCGGCTCGGCGGCCGCGGCCGTGCCGCCGCCGGCCAGCAGCGCGAGCGCGAGGGCGAGCTCAGCGCGCACGCCGCCGCTCCCGGCTCTCGAGCATCGCCTGCACCGCCGGCAGGTAGTCCGCCCCGGTGTGGAGCTCGATGAGGTCGATCCCGGCCGGCGGCGCCTGCCGCGCCACCGCGGCGGGGCCGCGCACGACACCCCGCAGACCGAGCTCGGTGTCCACCGCCGGCAGCACCGCGCCGGCGAGGCCCGACTCGAGAAGCGCGTCGCCGACCCGGACCAGCACCACCTCGTGGCGGCCGGCGAGGGCGGTGAGCTCGCGGCGCGGGAGCTCGCAGACCTCGTCGACCAGCACGACCACCACCCCGCGACGGCGGAGCAGCCGTCCGGCCGCGCGCAGCGCCTCGCCGAGCGCGGTGCCGGCTCCGGCCGGGGTCGCGGCCAGCACCTCCCGCACCACCCGCAGGCCGTGGCGCCAGCCGAGGCGGGGCGGGATGAGGGTCCGCACCGCGTCGTCGAAGAGCACCGCCCCCACCCGGTCGCGGCGGGCGGCGGCGAGCGCGAAGAGCGCCGCCACCTCGGCGATCAGGTCGTGCACCGTCATCACCCCGGAGCCGAAGCGGGTCGAGGCCGAGAGGTCGACGAGCAGCAGCACGTTGAGGTCGCGCTCCTCGCGGTAGCGCTTGACGTGCAGAAAGCCGGTGCGCGCGGTGACGTTCCAGTCGATGGTGCGGACGTCGTCGCCGGCGCGGTACTCGCGCACCTCCTCGAACTCGAGGCCGAGGCCGCGGAAGGCGCTCTGGTACTGGCCGACGAGGCCCGACTCCATCGCCTGGCGGGCGCGGATCTCGAGCCGCCGCACCTGGGCGCGGAGCTCGGCGCCGGCCTCGCCGGCCGATGCCGCCGGCCGCGGCCGGCCGAGGTAGGAGGCGAGACGGCTCATGCGCGCGGCTCTCCGCACCGCGGGCGGAGGGGCGGAGGGGAAAAGGGGCGGAGGGGAAAAGGGGCAGAGGGGCGGAGGGAAGCTGGGGCTGCATCCACGCACGCCGGGCGCTCGGCCCCGATGCGTCACTGATCAAACTGAATTCCGTGGGCGGGCGGGCGGTCCCCTCCGCCCCTCCGCCCCTCGGCTCCTCTGCCTCCGTCGAAAACCTCCGGCGAAGGCCGCCGCCGAGCCCGTGCCGACGACAGGCGACGAGCGGAGCTCGCGGCGTCACGGCACCTCCACCGCGAGCAGGATGCGGTCGACGATCTCCTCGACCGTCGCGCCCTCGGCCTCGGCCTC
>JALOKS010000112.1 GCA_025456385.1 Thermoanaerobaculales bacterium
CGTGGCGCCGCGGCCGGCGGCGAGCGCGCCCCCGCTCCATGCGCTCAGCACGACCGCGCCGTCCCGCGGCACCAGGGCCGCGCCGGCGCGGAAGGCGGTCAGCACCGCCTCGAGGTCGGGGTAGAGGTCGGCGTGGTCGAACTCGACCGGCCCGATGACGAAGACGTGGGGCCGGTAGTGGAGGAACTTGGGGCCGCGGTCGAAGAAGGCGGCGTTGTACTCGTCGCCCTCGATGACGAGGAGGCGGCCGCCGCCGAGACGGAAGCCGCGCGGGTTCCAGCGCGGCAGGCCGCCGATCAGCGAGCTCGGGTCGGCCCCGGTCTGCTCGAGGGTCCAGGCCAGCATCGCCGAGGTCGTCGTCTTGCCGTGGGTGCCGGCCACCACCAGGCTCTCGAGGCCGCGGCCGAGCACGTAGTGGGCCACGGCCTCGGCCTGCGAGAGGTGGGGGAGGCCGCGCTCGAGCACCGCCGCCACCTCCGGGTTGCCGCGCGCCACCGCGTTGCCGATGACCACGCGGTCGAGGTCGGCGGGAATCCGCTCCGGGTCGTAGCCGAGCCTGACCGGGATGCCGAGCTCGGCGAGCAGGGTGCTCATCGGCGGGTAGAGCGTGGCGTCGACGCCGCGCACGTGGTGGCCGAGCTCCGCGAGCAGGCCGGCGAGCGGCGCCATGGCGGTGCCGCCGACGGGCAGGAAGTAGAGGGCGTCGAGCGGACGGTCAAAGTCCTGCAAAAAAGCCACTCCCGGGCGTTGTCGGCCGCAGCGGGCGGCCGCTATGATTGTCGCCCGATGACGAGTCGACGACAAGGAGGATCGCAGATGATCACGATCGCAGCAAGGCGCCGGGGTGTCGCAGTGCTCGCGCTGGCGCTGGCCGTCGCCGCCGTGCCCGCCGCGGCCGCGGGCGGGCCCAAGCTGGTGGTGCCCGAGAAGCTCAAGGACATGGGCACGGTCGCGCAGGGCGAGGTGGTGGAGGTGGCCTTCGCGCTGGTCAACGAGGGCGACGAAACCCTCGAGGTCAAGGCGGTGCGTCCGACCTGCGGCTGCACCGTGGCCGACTACGACCGCGAGATCGCCGCCGGCGCGACCGGCTACGTCAAGGCCAAGCTCGAGACCAGGGACTTCTCGGGTCCGATCTCGAAGTCGATCCTGATCATGACCAACGACCCGCAGGAGCCCACGGTGACGGTGGTCATCAAGACCGACGTCCATCCCTACGTGGAGGTGCTGCCGCGGGCGCTGGTGCGCTTCAACGCCGTCCAGAACGAGCCGATGGTGCAGAAGATCACGGTGGTCGCCGGGGACAACGCCCGCGACTTCAAGGTCACCGGCGTGTCGAGCAGCGTGCCCTACCTCGCCACGACGGTCCGCGCCCTGCCCAAGGACGAGCTGCTGGCGGGCAAGCCTCCGCAGCAGTACGAGATCGCGCTGTCGCTCAAGGACGACGCCCCGGTGGGCCCGGTCAACGCCGAGCTCGAGGTCGCCACCAACCATCCGAAGGCGGCCAAGGTGCCGGTCAAGGTCTTCGGCGTGGTGCGCGCCCTCCTCGGGGTGACGCCCTCGCAGGTGCAGTTCGGCTCGGTGACCGCCAAGACCCAGCCCGGCCGCAACCTGATCCTCGTCAACAACCGCTCCGGCGGCGCCAAGGTCGAGGTGCGTTCGGCCTCGGTCAACGACCCGGCCTTCGCCGCCGAGGTCGTGACCATCGAAGCCGGGCGCCGCTACCAGGTGACGGTGACCGTCAAGGCGGATGCCAGCCCCGGCCCGCGCGACGCGGTCCTGACGCTCACGACGAGCGACCCGGAGTTTCCGCAGCTCACCGTGCCGGTGCGCGCGAACATCAGCTGAGGGTCGCGGCGAGACGATGCGGCGGGAGGGCGCGTGCCTTCCCGCCTTTGTCGTCGTCGGGGTATGCTTCGTCGAATTCGGAATTCGGAATTCGGAATTCGGAGTGAGGGAGTGGGGGCCGGCTCGAGACCATGCTGAGGACGCTGGGAATCGAAACCTCGTGCGACGAGACGGCGGTCGCGGTCCTCGACCGCGACGGCCGGATCGAGCTGAACCTTCTCTCCAGCCAGGTCGCCGCTCACGCGCCCTTCGGCGGGGTGGTGCCGGAGCTGGCGTCGCGTGAGCACCTGAAGGCCCTGCCGATCCTGGTCGAGCGCGCGCTCGGCGCCGGGTCGGCGGCGCCGGAGCTGGTCGCGGTCACCGCGGGGCCGGGCCTGATCGGCGCGCTGCTCGTCGGCCTCCGCTTCGCCGCCGCCTTCGCCTGGGCGCGCTCGCTGCCGCTCGCGCCCGTCGACCACCTCGAAGGCCACCTGGTGTCGCCCCTCCTCGACCTCGGCGGGGCGCCGGCGCGCCCCGAGCCCGCCCGCTCGCTCGCGCTGGTCGCTTCGGGCGGGCACTCGAGCTGGTACCTGCTGGACGCCGGCGAGCGGCGACGCCTCGGCCGCACCCGCGACGACGCCGCCGGCGAGAGCTTCGACAAGGTCGCGCAGGTGCTCGGACTGGCGTACCCGGGAGGCCCGGTCCTCGACCGGCTCGCCCGCGGCGGCGACGCGGAGGCGGTGCCGCTGCCGCGGCCGCGGATCCGCGAGGCGCCCTTCGATTTCTCCTTCTCCGGCCTCAAGTCGGCGGCCATCCGCTGGATCAGGGAGCACCGGCTGGCCGGCGCCGGCGAGGGCTCGCCCGCGGTCGCCGACGTCGCCGCCGCCTTCGAGGAGGCGGTCGTCGACCTCCTGCTGGCCCCGCTCGACGAGCTCGCGGCGCGTCACCGACCGCAGCTCGTGACCGCCGCCGGCGGCGTCGCCGCCAACACCCTCCTGCGGCGGAGGCTGCAGGACTGGGGCGCGACGCATGGGGTCGAGGTGCTGCTGGCGGCGCCGGCGCTGACCACCGACAACGCCGCGATGATCGCCCGCGCCGGCCAGCTCGCCTGGCGCGCGGGAGGCGCCCGGGACCCGCGCCGGCTCGACGCACGGGCGCGCGAGGCGTGGCAGCCGCCGGGCGTGGCCCGGGCTGCGCTGCCCCAGCCCGTGTAGAATCCGGCCGCAGGGGAGGGTGTCGATGTCGAAGTCGGTCGTGCGCGAGTACTACGAGGCGATCCTGGTCGCCTTCATCCTCGCGCTCTTCGTTCGCACCTTCGTCTTCGAGAACTTCAAGATCCCCTCCGGCTCGATGGAGGACAACCTCCTGATCGGCGACCACCTCGTGGTCAACAAGTTCATCTTCGCCCGCAACGGCGACAGCCTTCTGCACCGCCTGTTCCCGTACCGCGATCCGGCGCGCGGTGACGTGGTGGTCTTCAAGTACCCGGAAGACCCGCGCCGGGACTTCATCAAGCGCTGCGTCGCCGTGGCCGGGGACACCGTCGAGATCCGGCGCAAGGAGCTCTTCCTCAACGGCGAGCTGCAGGTCGAGCCGCTGGTGGTCCACAAGGACCCCCGGGTCTGGGACGACTCGTCGGCGGTGCCGGTGTCCTCCCGAATCCGCGACAACTTCGGCCCTTTCACGGTGCCCGAGGGGACGGTGTTCTGCCTCGGCGACAACCGCGACAACTCCCTGGACTCGAGGTTCTGGGGCCCGGTGCCGCTTGAGTACGTCAAGGGGCGCGCGGTCCTCATCTACTGGTCCTACGAGGCGGGCCGCGACGACTGGCAGTGGCGTGGCCTCGGCCACCGCCTCCGCCAGCTCGCCGGCGTGGTCCTCAACTTCTTCACCAAGACCCGCTGGGAGCGCGAGTTCCGCCTCATCCGTTGAGAGGTGTTAGGATGCGTCAGGAGCTCAGAATCGGAGGAGGCGCCATGGCGAGGTGGCGGTTCGAGCGCGGCGACGTCCCGATCGGGTGCCTAGTGGGCATGGTGGTGCTGCTGGTGGTGGCCCTGGTCGCGATCAAGGCGGCGCCCCTGATCGTCAACGTCGGCGAGCTCGACAAGGAGATCGAGACCCTCGCCGACCGCGCGAACCGGCGCGAGTACAACGACGAGCGGATCATCAAGAGCATCCTCGAGAAGGCCGAGAACCTCGACCTCCCGGTGACCGCGAAGAACATCACCATCAAGCGGACCTCGAGCCGCATCAAGATCACCGTCGCCTACGACATACCGGTCGAGTTCCCCGGCTACACCTACGTCTGGCGCAAGCAGCACTACCAGGACCGGCCGCTGATCGATATCTGAGCCGGCGCCGCGCCCTCAGCCCGCGGCGGCCATCTCGGCGAGGATCGCTCGCGCGGCCGCGGCCGGGTCGGCGGCTGAGGTGACGGGCCGCCCCACGACCAGCAGGTCGGCCCCGGCGGCGAGTGCAGCGGCGGGCGTCAGCACCCGGCGCTGGTCGTCGACAGCCGCCGCGGCGGGCCGGATCCCCGGCGTCACGATCGTGAAGCCCGGCCCGCAGCTGCGGCGGAGGGCGGCGGCCTCGAGCGCGGAGGCGACCACGCCGGCCAGGCCCGCGTCGCGCGCCAGCGCCGCCCGCGCGAGCACCAGCTCCTCGGGGCTGCGGCTCTCGCCGAGCTCGGCGAGGGCCTCGCGGTCGAGGCTCGTCAGCAGGGTCACCGCCACCACCTGCGGCGGGGCCGAGGCTCCCGCGGCGGCGCCGGCGACGGCGGCCTGCAGCATCCGGCGGCCGCCGCAGGCATGGACGGTCAGCATCGCCGCCCCGCAGGCGGCACAGTTGGCCGCCGCCCGCTCGACGGTGGCCGGAATGTCGTGCAGCTTGAGATCGAGGAAGATCCGTGGCCCGATCTCACCGACCTCGGCCACCAGCTCGGGGCCGTGCGCCGCGAAGGCCTCGAGACCGATCTTCAGCCATCCAACCTCGGGAGCCAGCGCCCGCGCGGCGGCGAGGATCCAGGGCCGGTCGCTGCCGTCGAGCGCGATGCAGAGTCGGTCCCTGAGCCCGTCCATGAGCCTCCCACCGGCCGTGCGGCGAGTGTACGCCATCCGCGCCGCGGCGACCGGCGCGCGCCTGCGCTACCATGCAGACCGTGACCCGCGGCCAGCTCTGGATCGACGCGCTCGGCGCCGGGGCGATCGCCGGCCTCGTGGCCGAGGCGATGGTGCTGCGCATGAACCCCGAGGCCAGCCAGACGGCCGCCGGCGTGCTCGTGGGCATGCCCCTGTGGGCGTCGTGGGGCATGCTGCTGGTGGGCGTGCCGCTGGCGCTCGCGCTGGCTGCGGCCCGGCGCCTGCTCGACCTCGAGCGCCGCTGGCTGGCGCCCGAGCTCGCCGCCCTCGTCTTTCTCGCTGCCGCCGTGCTCGCGCTGGTCAACGCCCGCCTCCACCTCCACCTCCTGCGCGGCTCGGCGCAGCGGGTGCTGATCCAGGACGCCGCGGCGTGGACGGTGGCCCTCGTTCTCGCCCTGGCCGGCGGCGCGCTCGTCCGCCGCCTCGGCGCCGCACCCGCCATGCGGGCGGCCTTTTCGCTCGTGCTGCTCGCGCTGCCGGCGCTGCGGGTGGTGGGGGCGCCGACGCCGGAGCGGCGGCTCGAGGAGGTGGCGGCGAGGCCGCTCGGCACCCCGTCGCGGCCGCTGGTGGTGATCGGGCTCGAGGGCCTCGACGCCAAGTTCCTCCTCACCGACTCCATCGGCTCGAGCACGCCGGTCCTGGCGCGGCTGCGCGAAGCCGGAGGCCGGGTGCGCCTCAAGCCCCACCGTCCGTACCTGCGCTGGGCCCTGTGGACCTCGGCGGCGACCGGCACCTACCCCGGCCGGCACGGCGTCAAGGCTCACTGGGGCTGGGACCTGCCGCTGGTCTTCGGCGAGACCTTGCGGCTGCTGCCCTGGACCCCGGAGGGCTCGCGCATGATCCTGCCCTGGGGCCTGGCGGAGCGGGTGCCGCCGCCGCCGGCGACGGTCGCCCCCCTGTGGGCGCGGCTCGCCGCCTCCGGTGTCCCCACCGGGGCCTTCGGCTGGCCGGGATCCTGGGGCGACGACCCGTCCCTGCGCCCGGAGCCGGAGCTCGGGCGCGCCGCGGGCCTCGAGCCGAGCATGGGCGCCTCGCTCGAGGCCGCGCTGGCGCCGTTTCCCGACCGCCAGGCCGAGGTCTGGGCTGCCATTCTGCGCGATCAGGCGCGGGTCGACGCCGCCCGCGAGGCGCTCGCCGCGGGCACCGCCAACCTCTGGCTGCACCTCGAGACGCTGGCCCTGACGCGCCGCCATTTCGAGCCGCTGAACCGCCGCCAGACCGCGGAGCGCCAGCTGCTCGAGCTCGTGAGCGAGCTCGTCGACCAGCAGCTGGGCGACCTCCTGGCGGCGGCGCCTGCCACCGCACTGATCGCCGTCGTGTCGCCCTACGGTCTCGCGCCGCCGGGTGCCTTCGAGCGCTTCAAGCGCCTCCTCGGCACCGGCGGGGACTGGCACACCTCCGCGGCGTCCTGCCCCGAGGGCCTCCTCGTGCTGCTCGGCGACGCGGTCGAGCTCGGGCCGCAGCCGAGCGCCGCCGCGGTCCCTGACCTCGCGCCGACCCTGTGCTACCTGCTCGGCCTGCCGGTGGCGCAGTACATGGAGGGCGGGGTCGTCATCGATCTGGTGAAGCCGTCCTACCTCGCGACCCATCCGCTGCGGGTGGTCGAGTGAGGCGGCCGCGGGCCGGGTCCCCGGCATCGACGGCGCGGACCGCCGCCGCGGCTGCCGGGGGCCCGAAGCTGAGGTAGGCTTGGGGGCGATGACGACGCTGTCGGTCGTGGTCCCGGTCTACAACGAAGCCGCCACGGTGGCGAAGCTCCTCGACCGCGTGGCGGCGGCGCCGCTGCCCGTCGCCGTCGCCGGGCTCGAGATCGTGGTGGTCGACGACAGCTCGCGCGACGGGACCTGGGCGGCGCTCGAGTCCTGGCAGCCGGACCCGCGCGGCGACGCCGTCGCGGTGACCGTGGTCCGCGGGCGGCACCCGCAGAACCGCGGCAAGGGGGCCGCCCTGCGCAGCGGCTTCGCGCTCGCCTCCGGCGACATCCTGCTCGTCCAGGACGCCGACCTCGAGTACGACCCCGCCGACTACCCGAAGCTGCTCGACCCGATCGTGTCCGGCCTCGCGGAGGTCGTCTACGGCTCGCGCTTCCTGGGCGGGCCGCACCGCGTGCTCTTCTTCTGGCACTACCTCGGCAACACCTTCCTGACCCTGCTCTCGAACATGTTCTCCGATCTCAACCTGACCGACATGGAGACCTGCTACAAGGCCTTCACCCGCGAGGTCCTGAGCCGGATCAGCCTGCGCTCGGACCGCTTCGGCTTCGAGCCCGAGTTCACGGCCAAGGTCGCCCGCCTCGGCGTGCGGATCTACGAGGTGCCGATCTCCTACCACGGGCGGACCTACGCCGAGGGCAAGAAGATCGGTTGGAAGGACGGCGTCGCCGCCGTGTGGTCGATCCTCCGCTTCAACCTCTGGTCGCGGCGCTGAGCGCGCCGCTCCCCCAAGTTCTCGAGCCCGCGGTCTTCCGTTCGGCGGTGCCATTCGATATCGTGTCGTGTGCTTCGCGGCAGAGCGGATCAGAAACCGCGGGCTCGAGAATTTGAACTGAGGGAGCCTCAACATGGGGAAACGAACCGTCGTGGTGATGCCGGGGGACGGGATCGGCAAAGTGGTGCTGCCGGAGGCGCTGCGGGTGCTCGAGGCGGCGGGCTTCGCGGCCAGCTGGGTCGAGGCCGGGGGCAACCCGCTGCCCCAGCGCACCGTCGAGCTCATCGCCGAGCACAAAGTGGCGCTCTTCGGCGCCATCACCTCGAAGCCCAAGGAACGGGCCGCGGCCGAGCTGCGGCCGGAGCTGCGCGACCGCGGCCTGAGCTACTACTCGCCGATCGTCGGCCTGCGCCAGCGCTTCGACCTCGACGTCTCGGTCCGCCCCTGCGTCACCTTCCCCGGCAACCCGCTGAACTTCGTGCGCCGCGGTGCCGACGGCGGGCTCGAGGAGCCGCGGGTCAACGCCGTGATCTTCCGCCAGAACACCGAGGGCCTGTACGCCGGCGTCGAGTGGACGAACCCCCCCGACAACGTCTGGCAGGCCCTCGACAGCCACCCCAAGTTCGCCGCCTTCCGCGAGGTGCCGCGCGAGGATCTCGCGGTGTCGACGCGCATCTTCACGCGCGCCAAGTGCCGGAGGATCTGCGAGGAAGCCTTCGCCTATGCGGCCCGTCACGGCTACGACAACGTGACGGTGTGCGAGAAGCCGAACGTGATCCGCGAGACCTCCGGGATGATGCTCGCCGAGGCCCGCAAGGTGCACGAGGCCTACCCGGGGATCCAGCTCTGGGACACCAACATCGACGCGCAGATGATGTGGTTGACCAAGAACCCCGAGGACTACGGCGTGATCGTCGCCGGCAACATGTTCGGCGACATCATCTCCGACGGCTTCGCCGGGCTCGTCGGCGGGCTCGGCTTCGCCGCCTCGGCGAACATCGGTCGCGAGGTGGGGGTCTTCGAGCCGACCCACGGCTCGGCCCCCAAGTACGCCGAGCTCTCACCGTCGATCGTCAACCCGATCGCCATGATCCTGTCGGCGGTGATGATGCTCGACTGGCTCGGCGAGGGCGAGATCGCGGCCCGGATCCGCGCTGCGGTCGCCGCGGTGGTCGCCCAGGGGCGGGTGCGGTCCTACGACATGCTCAAGCTGCGCGGTGGCGCCTCCGCCCTCGCTCAGGGGGCGGCGAGCACGTCCGCGATGACCGACGCCGTCATCGCGGTCCTCTAGAGGCGACACCCGCCGCGGGGGCGGCCTTGCGCACGGCCCGGCCCGGGTGTAGAATGCCGGGTCCGCGGTCCCAGGGGACCGGGCGGAGGTCTGAGATGAAGCCGGAGATCCATCCCGAGTACCACGACGTCGAGGTGCGCTGCGCCTGCGGCAACACCTTCATGACCCGCTCGACCAAGACCGAGCTGCGGCTCGAGATCTGCGGCGCCTGCCACCCCTTCTACACCGGCAAGCAGAAGCTGATCGACACCGCGGGCATGGTGGAGAAGTTCGAGCGCCGCTACGGCAAGACCGGCGCCGCGAAGTAGCGGCGGCCGGCCGCCGGCGGGCGGCCATGGGGACCCGCGGGAGCCGCTGCTCGCGCGGGTCTTGCTGTGTCGGGGGACCGGAGGCGGGAGCAGGATCGGAGTCGGACGATGCTGGAGCGGCTGCAGGAGATCGCGAGGCGGCACGAGGAGCTCTGCGCCCGGCAAGCCGACCCGGAGGTCGCCGTCGACCCGAAGCGCTCGCGGGAGGTGGCGCAGAAGATCGCCGAGATCGCGCCCCTGGTGAGCGCGTTCCGGGCGTGGCGGGCGACCACGCAGGAGCTCGAGGGCGCCCGCGAGGTCCTCGCCGGTGCCACCGACCCCGAGCTCGACGAGCTCGCGCGGGCCGAGGTCGAGCGCCTCGAGGTCCGCGCCGGCGAGCTCGAGGGCCGGCTCCGCCTGCTGCTGCTGCCTGCCGATCCCAACGACGGCCGCAACGTCGTCCTCGAGGTCCGCGCCGGCACCGGCGGCGAGGAGGCGGCGCTCTTCGCCGCCGAGCTGCTGCGGATGTACGGCCGCTACGCCGAGGGCTGCCGCTGGCGGATGTCGGTCACCGACGTGTCGGAGACCGGGCTCGGCGGCATCAAGGAGGCGGTGGCGGTGATCGAGGGCGCGGGCGCCTTCTCACGCCTCAAGTACGAGTCGGGCGTGCACCGGGTGCAGCGGGTGCCGGCGACCGAGGCCTCGGGCCGCATCCACACCTCGGCCGCCACCGTCGCGGTGCTGCCCGAGGCCGAGGAGGTCGAGATCTCGATCGACGAGAAGGACCTCCGCATCGACCGCTTCTGCTCCTCGGGCCCGGGCGGGCAGAGCGTCAACACGACCTACTCCGCGGTCCGCATCACCCACCTCCCGACCGGCCTCGTGGTCTCCTGCCAGGACGAGAAGTCGCAGATCCAGAATCGCGCCAAGGCGCTCAGGGTCCTGAAGGCGCGGCTCAAGGAGATCGAGGAGCGCGAGCGCGACGCCGAGCGCGCGGCCGACCGGCGGGCCAAGATCGGCTCCGGCGACCGCTCGGAGAAGATCCGCACCTACAACTTCCCGCAGGGCCGGGTCACCGACCACCGCATCGGTCTCACCATCCACCGGCTCGAGGCCATTCTCGAGGGCAACCTCGACCTAAGAGGAGCTGAAGTGAGGGAGGAATTTCGAATTTCGAATTTCGAATTTCGAATTTTCCAACGGCGATCGCGAAGGAGTGAGGCGGGGAATGAACTCAGCTCCGCGTTCTTCGCGAGCTCGCGGGCACCAGGACCCGTGGCAGCCGGCCGAAAATCAGCGAGGCCTGACCGGCCCTGTCATCGCAAACCGAGCGCAAATTCGAAATTCGAAATTCGAAATTCGAAATCACTTCAAAGAGCGCGATGGTGACCGCAGAGGAAGCGCTTCGAATCGGCGCGGAGGCGCTTCCCCGACGCGAGGGAATTCCCGACCCACGGCGTGAGGCGGCCTGGCTGCTGGCCGCGGCCTGGGGTGTGGAGGAGCTGAGCCTCCGCCTCCATCCCGGGCGCGAGGTGCCGGCGGAGGTCGAGGCGAGGTACCGCGAGTGGCTCCGTCGCCGCGCCGCCGGCGAGCCGGCCCACCACCTCACGGGCAGCTGCCCCTTCCGGGGCCGCGACTTCGAGGTCTCGCCCGCGGTCCTGGTGCGAGGTCGCCCTCGCGCTGCCCGTGTCTCCGACCGCGCGGGTGCTCGACGTCGGCACCGGCTCGGGCTGCATCGCCGCCACCCTGGCGGCCGAGCGGCCGCGCTGGCAGGTGGCCGCGGTCGAGCGCTCGCCGGCCGCAGCCCTCGTCGCGCGCCGCAACCTCGACCGCCACGCCCCGGCGGTGGTGCTCCTGCTGGCGGACCTCACGACGGCGCTGGCACCGCCCTTTGATCTCGTGGTCGCGAACCTCCCCTACATCCCCACCGGCGCGCTCGCGGGCCTGCCGGAGGAGGTTCGCCGCGATCCCGCCCTCGCCCTCGACGGCGGACCCGACGGCCTCGCGCTCGTGCGCCGGCTTCTCGCCGACCTGAGGCGCCTGCTGCGGCCCTGCGGCGGGGCGGTGCTCGAGCTCGGCGAGGAGCAGGCGCCGGTGGTCGCGGAGCTCGCCGGGCCGGCGGGCCTCGCGGTCGCGCGGCGGCTGCGCGACGCCGGCGGCTGCGAGCGCGTCATCGTCGTCCAACCGCTTTGAAGATCCAGATCTTCAATTTTGAATTTTGATTTCTCAGTTCCCTGCCGCCCACCCGCGGACCCGACGCGCGTGGTGGGCGCCGATCACGTTGTGCTGTCGGGCATGCCGGGGAGAATTGAGAATTCAAAACTGAGAATTGAGAATTGACGCCGCGTGTCTGGTGTTGACTCGCGCGCCGTCCGATCGCAGAATGCTCCCTTCCCCGCCGCGGCGGGGCGGAGGCGGGCATGGCGGAGACGAATCGCATCGAGCTCGACGGCAAGCAGCACCGGGTGGCGGTGATCGCCTTCGGCGGCAACGCGCTGCTGCGGCCGCAGGACCACGGCACCCAGGAGGAGCAGTTCACCCTCGCCTGGAAGGCGACCCGCTGGCTGGTCGAGATCATCCACCGCGGCTACGAGCTCGCCATCGTCCACGGCAACGGGCCGCAGGTCGGCAACATCATGATCCAGGTCGAGGAGGCGATCACAAAGATCCCGCCGCAGTCGCTCGACGTGGCGGTCGCCCAGACCCAGGGCTCGATGGGCTTCATGCTCGCCAACCAGCTGCGCAACCGCTTCAACGAGGAGCAGCTGGAGAAGGAGATCGCCGCGGTGCTCACCGAGGTGGTGGTGGACCGCGAGGACCCGGCCTTCGAGAACCCCACCAAGCCGGTCGGGCCCTACTTCACCGCCTACCGCGCCAACCTCCTGATGCAGGAGCTCGGCTGGCAGATGGTCGAGGACGCGGGCCGCGGCTGGCGCAAGGTGGTGGCCTCGCCGATGCCGACGCGGATCATCGGCAGCCAGCTCCTCAAGCGCCTGGTCGCCAACGGCGCCGTGCTGGTGGCGGGCGGCGGCGGCGGCATCCCGGTCTACCAGGACGTCGGCGGCTACTTCCGCGGCGTCGAGGCGGTGATCGACAAGGACTACGTGGCCTCGATCCTCGCCCGCGAGCTCGAGGCCGACCTCTTCATCGTCCTGACGCAGGTGCCGATGGTGGCCGAGCACTTCGGCCGCCCCAACCAGCGCTGGCTGCGCCGCCTGCCGCTCGACCACGCCAAGGAGCTGCAGGCCGCCCACCAGTTCCCGCCCGGCTCGATGGGGCCGAAGATCCAGGCCGCGATCCAGTTCGTCGAGGCGACCGGCAAGGAGGTCCTGATCACCGACGAGGACAGCCTCAAGCGCGCCCTCGAGGGCCGCGCCGGCACCTTCCTCGTCGCCGAGGGCGAGATCGAGTACGCGAGCCTGTCCTGAGCCGGTTCCGCGGCGCGGCGGACCGGGCCCGGGTCGCGCGCCGCGCGAAGGGTTTATCCTGACCCCGATGGCGAGCCCGAGCCTGTGGCTGTACCGGGTCCTGCTCGCCGGCCTGCTGCCGGCGGCGATCCCCGTGCTGGCGCTCGGCCAGCGCCTGACCGGCAAGCGCCGGCCCCGCTTCCGCGACCGGCTGGCGCGCTCCCTGCCGCCGCTCGCGCCGGGCGGAGCCTGGATCCAGGCGGTGTCGGTCGGCGAGGTGGAGCTCGCCCGGCGGCTGGTCGGCGAGCTCGAGCGGAAGGCGCCGCAGCTGCCCTTGCTCCTGACCGCGACCACCGCGACCGGCCTCGCGCTCGCGGCGCGGACCCTCGGCGACCGGCTGCCGGTGCAGCCCTGCCCCCTCGACCTGCCGGGGCCGCTGCGCCGCGTGCTCGCCGCCGCCGCGCCGCGCTTGCTGGTGCTCGTGGAGACCGAGCTGTGGCCGGAGATGCTCCACCAGGCGGCGCAGCGCGGCGTGCCGGCAGCGGTCGTCAACGCCCGTCTCTCCGAGCGCTCCCACGCCGCCTACCGGCGGGTCGGGGCGCTGCTCGCTCCCCTCCTCGAGCCGCTGAGCCTGGTGCTCGCGCGCAGCGCCGCCGACGCCGAGCGCTTCTACGACCTCGGCGTGCCGCCGGAGCGGATCGCCGTCACCGGCAACCTGAAGTACGACCTGCAGGCGGACGAGCGTCCGCTCGAGTGGGCGCCCGCGCTCACCCGGGCGGCCGCCGGGCGCCCGGTCCTGGTCGCCGGCTCGACCATGGAGGGCGAGGAGGCGCTGCTGCTCGATGCGCTCGCGGCTCTCGACGCGGGCG
>JALOKS010000113.1 GCA_025456385.1 Thermoanaerobaculales bacterium
GTGCAGCAGGGCGGCCGGGTGGTCATCGACCAGCTGCGGGTCGCGCCGGCCGGCGAGGGCCGCTGGCAGGTGCGGGGCGAGGTCATCAACCGCAACCCGCAGCCGGTGCTCAACGTCACCGTCAAGCTCGAGACCATCGGCGGCAGCACGCCGTGGAGCGGCGAGCTGCAGGTCGCGAGCGCCCTCGGCCCGGATCAGTCGGCGAGCTTCGAGCACAGCTTCGCGGCCGAGCTCGCGGAGGGCGCGGCGCAGCCCAACCTGCGCGCCGCCGTGCAGTGGATGCAGGAGGAGACGCGGCGGGTGCCCGACTACACCAAGGCGGGCGGCGTGCCCCACCCGAGCAACCTGCCGCTCGAGCGCGGCGGCGTCGGCGGCGCCGACCTCCGTCCGACACCGGTGCAGTAGCTGCGATGCACGGCCGCGGACCCTGGCTGATCGGCGCCGCGGCGCTGATCGCGGTGGCAGCTGCCATCCTCCTCGCGCGCGGCTGCCGGCGGGACGAGGCGGCCGCGCCGACCGCCCCGCCTGCCGATTTCGTGATCGAGACGGCCCGATTCGAGTCGCCGGAGCTCGAGCTCGAGCTCGAGTCGGTGCGCGGCGCCGTCCACCCGGACTACACCGACTGGGCGTGTCTGCTGCGCTGCGAGGAGCGCGCCGGCTGCCGCGCCGACGTCCGCCTCCACATCGACTACCGCTCGGGCGGCGAGCCGCGCACCCTCACGATCGGCGGCCGTCTGGACGGCGCGAGGGGCGAGGCCCTGCGTGTCGGGCGCGCGCAGCGGCCGGCGGTCGCGGTCGACCGCATCGAGCGGGTGCGGGTCGAGGTGCTCGCCCCGGTCCGCCCGGTGACGCCGGGGGCGCCGCGGCCGACTCCGATGATGTAGGCGCGGCCGCGGGCGGCGGCTCCCGCCGTGCTACCGTGCCGCGGCGTGGAGGCGGGATGACGGCGGACTTCGATCTGGTCGCGCGCGCGGACGGCATCTCCGAGTGGCGGCATCCCGGCAACGGGCTCTCGGTCCTGGTCGGGCCGACGCCGGTGGCGCCGGTGGTCGCCTTCGGGGTCGTGTACCGGGTCGGTTCCCGCCACGAGGCCCCGGGCCACACCGGCGCGACCCACCTCCTCGAGCACCTGATGTTCAAGGGCAGCGCGCGCTACAACCGCGAGCGGGGGAGCGAGGTCGCGCGCGAGCTGCACCGCGTGGGCGCGATCTACAACGCCACCACCTGGCTCGACCGCACCAACTACTACGAGGTGCTGCCGGTCGAGCACCTGCCGCTCGCCGTCGCCATCGAGGCCGACCGTATGCGGGGCGCGCTGCTCCGCGAGGAGGACCTCATCAGCGAGCGCACGGTGGTTTTGAACGAGCTCGACCAAGGCGAGAACGAGCCCTTCGAGCTGCTGCTGAAGATGTCCTTCGCGCAGGCCTACCTCGAGCACCCCTACCGCCACCCGACCATCGGCTGGCGCAGCGACGTCGAGGGCATGCGCGCCGCCGAGCTGCGGCGCTTCTACGACACCTACTACCATCCCGGCAACGCGACCGCGATCGTGGTCGGCGACGTCGACGAGGCGGCGGCCCTGGCCGCGGTCGCGCGCGGCTTCGGCGGCATCCCGCCGCAGAGCGGGGGCGGCTTCCCGGCCTCCTCCGGCCGCGAGCCGCAGCAGCGCGGGGAGCGGCGCTTCGAGCTCCACCGCGCCGGCGAGCTCGCCTGTGTCGCTCTGACCTGGCACATCCCGCCCGGCCTGCACGAGGACCTGCCGGCGCTCGCCGTGCTCACCCAGGTCCTCGGCGACGGCGTCACCTCCCGCCTCCACCAGCGCCTGGTGGAGACCAACCTCTGCCTCGGCGTCCAGGCCTACGCCATGGAGCTGCACGACCCCGGGGTCTTCCAGGTCTTCGCCACCGTCGCACCCGGCGCCGACCGCTCGGCGGTGGAAGAGGCGATCCGCGCCGAGGTCGCAGCCCTGCGCGCCGCCCCGCCGGCCGCGGCGGAGGTGGCGCGGGCCCGGGTTCAGACCCGCACCGACATCGCCTTCCGCCACGAGTCGCCGGGCCAGATCGTCGCCGGCCTCACCGAGGCCGTGGCGATGGGCGACTGGCGCCGCTTCACCCGCGAGCTCGAGCTCGTCGAGGCGGTCGACGCGGCGGCGCTGCAGCGGGTGGCGGCGGCCCACCTGCACGACCGCAACCTGACGGTCGGCTGGTTCATCCCCGAGGGCGGCGGCAGCGGCCGCCCTCCGGCGGCGCCGGCGCCGCGGCCCTGCTTCCTCGAGCGCCCCTTCGTCGAGCGGATCGCGGTCCGCGCGCTGGCGGGCGGGGCCCGCCTGGCCGTGGTCGCCAACCCGCACGCCCCGACCGTGACCGTCGCCGGCACCCTGCGCGCCGGGCCGGCGCTCGCCGCCGGCGGCCGCTTCGCGGTGCCGACGCTCACCGCGGCGATGCTCGACCGCGGCACCGCCTCCTTCGACCGCCTCGCCCTCGCGCGCGAGCTCGAGGACCACGGCCTCGAGCTCGCGGTGCGCGCCGCGTCCGCGACGCCGACCGCGATCTCCTTCACCGCCCAGGGCCTCGCGGAGGAGGCGCCGCGCCTCATCGCCCTCCTCGCCGAGGTCCTGCGCCGGCCGGTGTTTCCGCCGGCCGAGCTCGAGAAGCTCCGCGAGCAGGTGCTCGGCTCGCTCGTGCGGGAGCGGGAGGACACGCACGCCGCCGCCTACGCCGCTTTCACCCGCGCGCTCTACCCCGAGCGCCACCCGCTGCGGCGGCGGCCGGTCGACGAGCGCGAGAGCGAGCTGCGGAGCCTGAGCCGGGACGAGCTCGCCGCCTTCCACGCCGCCGCCTACGGCCCGGCCGGGATGGCCGTGGCGGTGGTCGGCGAGCTCGAGGCGGCGCGCGCGGCGGCCCTCCTCGAGGAGGCCTTCGCCGGCTGGCCGGCGGCGTCCCTCGAGCCGCCGTCGTGGCCCGAGGCGCCGGAGCCGCCGCCCGCGGAGGAGCGGGTCCAGATCGCCGACCGCCCGAACCTCGACGTCTTCCTCGGCCACCGCGGCCGCCTGCGGCGCGGCGACCCCGACTACGCGGCGGCGGTGCTCGCCAACGCCTGCCTCGGCCAGTCGACCCTGACCTCGCGCCTCGGCGTCGCGGTGCGCGACACCGCCGGCCTGAGCTACGGCGTCGCGAGCCGCTTCTTCGGCACCCTCGAGCTCGCCGGGCCGTGGGCGGTCGCCCTCGGCGTCGCCGCCGCCGACCTCGAGCGGGCGGTCGCGCTCTGCCGCTCGGTGATCGCCGCCTACGTGGCCGAGGGCCCGGGCGAGGCCGAGCTCGCGGACGAGCGCACCGCCCTCGCCGGCGCCTTCCGCGTCGGCCTCGCGACCAACGCCGGCATCGCCCGCGAGCTGGTGACGGCGCTGACCGCCGGCGAAGGGGCGGCGCGCCTCGACCGGTTCCCCGAGGAGCTGCTTTCGACCACCCGCGACGAGGTCGTCGAGGCCCTGCGACGCCACATCCTCCCCGACCGGTTGGTGATGACCGCTGCCGGGGACTTCCACGACGGCGAATGAATCGCCGAAGTGACAATTTTGAATTTTGAATTCTCAATTCTCAACTCCCTCCCCCCTGTCTATCCAGGTTGGGTGGAAGGGAATTCAAAATTGAGAATTAAGAATTGAGAATTCTTCAGACCTTCAGTCCCAGTCCACCATCAAATGGTGGAGCGCGCAGGGCAGGGCGGGGCGCAGCTGCTCGTCGAGGATCGTCTCGACCTCGCGCAGGCGGTGGCGGCGCGAGGCGTGCAGCAGCACCAGATGGCGGCAGCCGAGCTCCGCGGCCCGCGCCAGCAGCTCCTCGAGGTGGAGGTGGCCGTAGCGCGCCGCGCGCTCGCGGTCGCCGGCCTTGAAGAACGAGCACTCGAGCAGCAGGACCTCGGCACCGAGGGCCGGCGATCCCGGCGCCAGGACCCCCGGACCGGAGTCCGCGCAGTAGGCGAGGAGTGCGGTCTCGACGGGCTCGGTCACCGGGCGGCCCGCGCGGCGGCGCGCGGCGATCTCGTCGCCCTCGAGGCCGGCGAGCTCCGGCAGCAGGTGGTGGCGCCGCCAGCGCAGGAGGGAGCCGAGCGTCGGCACCCAGTGGTCGGTGGCGAAGAACTCGAGCTCCATCTCCCGGCGCAGGGCGAGGCGCGAGCCGGCGTCCGCCGCCACGATCTCGACCGCGTACGGCTCGCCGCCCTCGAGGCGGGCGTGGGTGGCGAGCAGGGTCGTGATGTCGGCCGCGATCTCGCGCGGCACGACCAGGCGCGCCGGGCCCATCGCCTGCAGCTGGCGCTGGCTCGCCCAGTAGCCGATGCCGCCGACGTGGTCGACGTGGCCGTGGCTCGCGAGCACGGTCGTCATCGCCGGCAGCGCGCGGTGGGGGCGGCCGGCGTCGAGGGCGAGGCCGAGCTGCGGCAGCAGGATCAGGGTGCCTTCGCCCGCCCGTGAGCCGCCGACCAGGCCGAGCTCGCCCCACGAGGTGGGAAGCTGCAGGCGGCGGAGGCCCGAGCCCGTCACCGGCCGCGGGCGACGAGGAAGAAGCCCGGCGTCGCCGTCTCGCGGGGCAGGTCGACGCGGAGCGTCCAGTCGCTGTCCGGCCCGAAGCTGCGCGCGAAGCTCGCGGAGCCGAGGACGCCGCGCTCGGGCACGCGGAGCTCGACGCCGAGGACGTGCTCGCCCGAGGGCGTCAGCACCACCCGGCGGACGCTGCCGCGGCCCTTCTTCGTGCGCCCGAGGAAGCCCTTGGACGAGAAGTCGAAGGGGACCTCGGCCAGGGCCTCGCCGTTGAGGGTGAGCGCGACCGTGCCCGCGCTCAGCGGCGAGTCGAAGCTCAGAGTGACGCGCGCGATCCCGGAGCCCGGGGCGGGTGTCGGCGCCGGGGGCAACGGGGCCGCAGGGCCGCGCCCCGCGGCCGCCGGCGAGCCGCTCGCAGCCCGCGCGCGCTCGCTCGCGGCGCGCTCCTGGGCGAGCTCGAGGTAGGAGGCGGCGAGCTCGTGCTGCGGGTCGAGGTCGAGGGCGGCGCGGAAGTGCGCCGCGGCGGCGGCGGTGCTGCCGCCGCGCAGCAGCTGCCGGCCCTCGCCGACCAGGGCGGCGACCTGCTGCTGGGTGGCGGCGCTCGAGCGCTCGGCCTCGAGGCCGCGGCGGACCGCGGCCGCCAGCCGCCGCCCGGCGGGCGAGGAGGGGGCCTGGTCGAGGGCCGCGGCCACGGCGCGCTCGGCGGCCTCGAAATCGCCGGCGGCGAGGGCGCGATCTGCCCGCTGCAGCGCGGCGACGGCGGCCGCGAGGTTGCGGCTCGTCGCCAGCGAAGGCGCCGCGAAGGGCCCGCGGTCGACCCGCGCCTGGAGCGCGAGGACGACCGCGAGGGCGAGGAGCGCCGCGGCCGCGATGATCGACCAGGCCCAGCGCGGGCGGACCTCCCAGTGCAGCGCCGGGGGCAGCGCGAGCCCGCCGAGGCGCGGCAGACGCGGGACCCGCAGGCGGGCGAGGACGGCGCGGGCGCCGCCGGATGCGGCCGGCGGCGGCGCGGCGATCCGGGTCTCGAGGTCGGGCCGGTGGACCGCGGTGCCGGCGTCGTCGTCGGGCGAGCGCGCCGTGAGCGAGCGGGCGAGCGCCGCCAGCACCCGCGCCAGCTCGGCGCCGCTCTGGAAGCGCTTGTCCGGGTTCTTCTCCAGGCACTTCAGCACCACCGGGTTGAAGGCCGGCGGGATGTCGCGGCCCGCGACCGAGGGGATCGGACACGGCTCCTGGACGATGCGCAGGGTGACCTCGTGCATGGTGCCGCCGCCCCAGGGCCGGCGGTCGGTCAGGAGGTTGAAGAGCACCACCCCGAGCGAGAAGAGGTCGGAGCGGCCGTCGACCTCGTGGCCGGTGATCTGCTCGGGCGACATGAAGTTGGGGGTGCCGATGAACTGACCGTCGACGGTCAGGTTGGAGGCCTCGAGACGGGCGATGCCGAAGTCGGTGATCTTGGCGGTGCCGTCGGGGGTGAGGATGATGTTCGCCGGCTTGATGTCGCGGTGGACCACGCCGAGGGAGTGGGCGTAGTCGAGGGCGACGGCGACGTCGGCGGCGATGCGGGCGGCCTCGGAGGGCCGGAAGCGCTGGCCCGCCGCCATCAGCTCCTTGAGGTCGCGCCCCTCGACGTACTCCATGGCGATGTACATGAGCCCCGTCTCGGGGTCCTCGCCGACGTCGTGGATGGTGACGATGCCGGGGTGGTTGAGGCGGCCGGCCGCGCGCGCCTCGCGCACGAAGCGCTCGCGGAACTCGTCGGCGTGCTCGGCGTCGAGGTCGACCCGCAGGGTCTTGAGGGCCACCCGGCGGTCGATGATGGGGTCGCGGGCGAGGTAGACGACGCCCATCGCCCCGCGGCCGAGGGTGTCCTCGATCAGGTAGCGGCCGATCCGCGTCACCGACATGGCTCGATTGTAGCCCGCATCGTGCAGGGTTCGCGCGGGGCCGCCCGCGGCACGCCGTTCTGGCGCCCAGCGGCCGAATCGACGCCGCCCCCAGGAGGCCAAAGCGCGGCGCCCACGGGCACGATCCTTGCTTTTTGCTGTCCCCGGGCCTGCTGGCTCCCTGGGGGAGATATGGAATCACGACCCGCAGATCTGCAGATCGACCGCGCCGCCGCCCGGCTGGGCGAGATCCAGCGCGCCGTGGCCGCGGTGGTGGTCGGCCAGGACCGCCTCGTGGAGTCGCTGCTGGTGGCCATGCTGTGCCGCGGCCACGTCCTTCTCGAGGGAGTGCCCGGGCTCGCCAAGACCCTGACCGTGCGCACCCTCGCCGGGGTCATCGGCGGCAGCTTCCAGCGCCTCCAGTTCACGCCCGACCTGCTGCCGGCGGACGTCACCGGGACCCAGATCTTCGACCCCCGGACCTCGCAGTTCGTGCCGCACCGCGGTCCGGTCTTCGCGAACCTGGTGCTCGCCGACGAGATCAACCGCGCCCCGGCCAAGGTCCAGTCGGCGCTCCTGGAGGCGATGGAGGAGCGCCAGGTGACGATCGGCGACACCACCCACCCGCTGCCCGATCCCTTCGTGGTGCTCGCCACCCAGAACCCGATCGAGCAGGAGGGGACCTACCCCCTGCCCGAGGCCCAGCTCGACCGCTTCCTCTTCAAGGTCCTGGTCAGCTACCCGGCGCCCGAGGAGGAGCGGCGCGTGCTGGAGTTCCACCTCGGCGAGCGCTTCCCGCAGCCGCAGCGCCTGAGCTCGGTCGAGGAGCTCGCCGAGCTCGCCGCGGTGGTGCGCGAGGTCTACCTCGACGAGCGCATCCGCTCCTACATCGTCGCCCTGGTCACCGCGAGCCGGAAGCCGGCCGAGGTCGGGCTCGGCGACCTCGTGCCCCTGCTCGCCTTCGGGGCCTCGCCTCGTGCCTCGATCGCGCTCGCGGTCGGCGCCCGCGCGCTGGCCTTGGTGCGGGGCCGCTCCTACGTGTCGCCCGAGGACGTCAAGGAGCTCGCGCCCGCGGTGCTGCGCCACCGCCTGGTCCTGACCTACGAGGCCGAGGCCGAGGGCGCGACGGTCGAGGAGATCGTCGACCGCATCCTGCTCGCGGTGGAGGTGCCGTGACGCCGCGAGCTCCGCTCGTCGCCTGTC
>JALOKS010000454.1 GCA_025456385.1 Thermoanaerobaculales bacterium
GGTGGCCGAGCTCGGTTTCCAGGACCGCCGCCAGCGCCGCCGCGGCGCGCTCCTTGATCGACTGCAGGGGCATCAGGCTCCTCCAAGGGCTCGGCCGGGGATTCTACTCGATCCACGATCAGGGCGGCTCGCTCCGCCGGAGGCCCGAGTCGAGCCCGAGCGGGTCCCCGCCGCCCCGGCCCGCCGCAGCTTGTCACAAGGCTGCGCGCGGAGTAGGATGCCGCGGCGCTGTGCCGCTGAGGCTGCGAGCAGCGCGACACCCGTACCGGAGGCATCGATGGCGGTAGATCTCAAGGGGCGGTCCTTCCTCAAGCTGCTCGACTTCAGGCCCGAGGAGATCCGCGAGCTGCTGCGGCTTTCGGCCGAGCTCAAGGCGAAGAAGAAGGCCGGCATCCGGGGGCGGGCGCTCGAGGGTCTCAACATCGCGCTCCTCTTCGAGAAGCCGTCGACCCGCACCCGCTGCGCCTTCACGGTGGCCTGCATCGACGAGGGCGCGCACCCCGAGTACCTCACACCGCGCGGGTGCTCGGGCGGATGTTCGACGGTATCGAGTACCGCGGCTTCTCGCAGGCGACGGTGGAAGCGCTGGCGACGCACTCCGGGGTGCCGGTCTGGAACGGCCTCACCGACCAGTGGCACCCGACCCAGGTGCTGGCCGACGTGCTGACCATGGAGGAGGAGTTCGGCGCCCTCGAGGGCCTGGTCCTCGCCTACGTCGGCGACGGGCGCAACAACGTCGCGAACTCCCTGATGGTCGGCTGCGCCAAGCTCGGCATGGGCTGCCGGATCGTGGCGCCGGAGTCGCTCCATCCCGAACCGGAGCTCGCGGCGGCGGTGCGCGAGATCGCCGCCGCCACCGGCGGCTCGCTGCTGGTGACCTCGTCGATCGAAGAGGGCGTCGCCGGCGCCCACGCCCTCTATGCCGACGTCTGGGCGTCGATGGGCGAGGAGAGCCTGATCGCGGAGCGGATCAAGCTGCTGAAGCCCTACAAGATCACGCGGCGGATGATGGAGCTGACGGGGCGCCGGGACACCATCTTCCTGCACTGCCTGCCGAGCTTCCACAACCTCGACACCGAGGTCGCGAAGCAGTACCCCGACATCCAGGAGGTCGAGGACGCCGTCTTCGAGGGCCCGCAGTCGCGGGTCTTCGATCAGGCCGAGAACCGCCTGCACACGATCAAGGCGGTGATGGTGGCGACCGCCGGCCGCTGAGCGGCGGCGGGCCGCCGCCAGGCCGAGTTCTTATGACGTGAACGACCGCGGGCGTGGCCCGGGGTCCGGAAGGAGCACGAGGATGAAACGCGTGGTTGTTTTCGGGGCCGGCCTGGTGGTGCGGGCCCATGTTCATTACCTGCTGGAGAACGGCTTCGCGGTCACCGTGGCGAGCCGCACCGTCCGCAAGGCCGAGGAGATCCTCGGCGGGCACCCGAACGGCACCCCCCTGGCCTTCGACATCGCCGTCGAGCCGCAGCGGCTCGCGGCGATCATCGCCGGGCACGACCTGGCGGTGAGCCTGCTGCCGTGGCAGTTCCACCCCCAGGTGGCGCGGGCCTGCCTCGACACCGGCAGGCACATGGTCACCACGTCCTACGTCAAGGACGAGATGCAGGCGCTCGACGCCGAAGCCCGGGCGAAGGGCATCGTGCTGCTCAACGAGCTCGGCGTCGACCCCGGCATCGACCACATGACGGCGATGAAGGTCATCGACCGGGTGCACGCCGAGGGCGGGACGGTGACGACCTTCCAGTCCTACTGCGGCGGCCTGCCGGCGCCGGAGGCCAACGACAACCCCTTCGGCTACAAGTTCTCGTGGAGCCCGCGCGGCGTGCTGCTGGCGGGCCTCAACAACGCCCGCTTCCGCCGTGACGGCCGGGTGGTCGAGGTTCCCGGCGCCGAGCTCTTCGACCACCGCTGGAAGGTGCCGGTGGTGATCGCCGGCGTGCCGACCGAGCTCGACGGCTACCCGAACCGCGACTCCATGCCCTACACCGGGGTCTACGGGATCGACCCCCGCGACGTGATGTTCCGCGGCACGCTGCGCTTCCCGGGTTGGTGCTCGACGATGAAGCAGGTGGCGCGCCTCGGCTGGCTGCGCACCGACGCCGTCGACGGGCTCGCGGGCACGAGCTTCGCCGGGCTCACGGCCAGGCTCGCCGGCGTCGAGGGGACGCAGGGGCTGCGGGCGAAGGTTGCCGCGCGTCTCGGCCTCGAGACCGGGGCGAGCGAGCTCGACGCCATGGAGTGGCTCGGGCTCTTCGGCTCCGAGCCGCTGCCGGGCCCGCCGGCTCCGGTCGACATCCTGACGGCGCGCATGCTCGAGAAGATGTCCTACGCCGAGGGCGAGCGCGACATGCTCGTGCTGCAGCACACCTTCGTCGCCGAGTTCCCGGATCGCGGCGAGCACATCACCTCGACCATGATCGACTTCGGCATCCCCGGCGGCGATTCGTCGATGAACCGCACCGTCGGCCTGCCGGCGGCGGTCGGGGTGCGCTTCATCCTCGAGGGGCGCTTCACGAAGCCAGGGGTCATCGTGCCGGTGATGCGCGAGTTCTACGAGCCGGCGCTCGCCGAGCTCGAGCGGCTGGGGATCCAGTTCGAGGACAAGGTCGAAACGATCGCCAAAGGATAGTTTTGAGTTCACAGTTTTGAGTTTTGAGTTGCCACGCGCCCTTCCTCGATAACCGGGTGGGAGGGAGGGGAACTCAAAACTCATGACTCAAAACTCAAAACTCACTGAAGCGCGCTGCTAAGCTCCTGCGCCGTGAATGAGGTTTTCCGCCACCGCGCCCTCATGGTCTCAGGTGCGGTCGACCGCGCGATCGTGCACCTCGGCGC
>JALOKS010000114.1 GCA_025456385.1 Thermoanaerobaculales bacterium
GCGATCGGGTGGACCTCGGCGAGGTCGTCCTCGTCCGGCGGCAGCTTGTGCTGGTCGGAGCCGGTGCCGACCGCGTCGTGGCGGAGGTCCTCGAGCGAGACCTGGGCGAGGTCGTCGCGGCCGAGGTAGGTGATGGCGAGCTCGCGGAAGATGTAGTCGATGACCGAGGTCGCCATCTTGATGCGGTCGTGGCCGCCGACCATGCCCGAGGGCTCGAAGCGGGTGAAGACAAAGGCGTCGACATACTCCTCGAGCGGCACGCCGTATTGCAGGCCGAGCGAGACCGCGATCGCGAAGCAGTTCATGAGCGAGCGGAAGGCGGCGCCCTCGCGGTGCATGTCGAGGAAGATCTCGCCGACCGAGCCGTCCTCGTACTCGCCGGTGCGGATGTAGACCTTGTGGCCGCCGACCGAGGCCTTCTGGGTGTAGCCGGTGCGGCGCTGCGGCAGCCGGTGGCGCCGCGCCTGGTAGCGGATCACCACCCGCTCGGCCATCGCCTCGGCGACCTTGACCGCGTCGCCGGAGGCCACCGCCTCGGCGAGCTCCTCCTCGTCATCCATCGCCATCGCGATGCTCAACGGCTGGCTGAGCTTGGAGCCGTCGCGGTAGATCGCCACCGCCTTCAGCATCTTCTGCCAGGCCAGGTAGTAGGCGCGCTTGATGTCGGCGAGGCTCGCCTCGGCCGGCATGTTGATGGTCTTCGAGATGGCGCCGGAGACGAAGGGTTGGGCGGCGGCCATCATCAGGATGTGGCCGTCGTAGCGGATCGAGCGGGTGCCGCGCTTGCCGCAGCGGTTGGCGCAGTCGAAGACCGCGAGGTGCTCGTCGGCGAGGTGCGGCGCGCCCTCGACGGTCATCGTGCCGCAGGCCCAGGTGTTGGCCGCCTCGATCTCGTCGCAGCTGAAGCCTAGGCGCTTGAGGACGTTGAGGCTCCAGTCGGTGAGCTCGTGGTCGGAGAGGCCGCGGCGGCGCAGGAAGTCCTCGCCGACGATGTGCGGGGCGAAGGCGTTCGTGATCTCGAAGGAGGTCGGGAGCGCCTGCTCGACCCGCGCGATGACCTCGTCGGTGAAGCCCTTGGCGTGCAGGGCGGCGTGGTCGATGGTCGGGCAACCCTTGAGGGTGCCGCGGCCGATGGTGTAGGCGACGATCTCGTCGATCTGATGGCGGGAGTAGCCGAGGGTGGCCAGCGCGGCCGGGATGCCCTGGTTGATGATCTTGAAGTAGCCGCCGCCGGCGAGCTTCTTGAACTTGACGAGCGCGAAGTCGGGCTCGATGCCGGTGGTGTCGCAGTCCATCACCAGGCCGATGGTGCCGGTGGGGGCGACCACCGTCGCCTGGGCGTTGCGGAAGCCGTGCTGCGAGCCGAGCTCGACCGCGCGGTTCCAGGCGTCGCGGGCGGCCGCCAGGAGATCCGGCGGGGTGGTCTCGACCGACAGGCCCTCCGGCTTGATGCTCAGGCCCTCGTACATCTCCGGCGGCGCGCTGTAGGCGGCGCGGCGGTGGTTGGCGATCACCCGCAGCATGGGCTCGCGGTTCTCCTCGAAGCCCGGGAAGGGCCCGAGCTCGCGCGCCATCTCGGCCGAGGTCGCGTAGGCCTCGCCGGTCATGACCGCGCTGATCGCGCCGCAGATCGAGCGCCCCTGGTCGGAGTCGTAGGGGATGCCGAGCCGCATCAGCAGGGAGCCGATGTTGGCGAAGCCGAGGCCGAGGGTCCGGTAGCGGTAGCTGAGCTCGGCGATGCGGCGGCTCGGGAAGGAGGCCATCAGCACCGATATCTCGAGCACCATGGTCCACAGCCGCGCCGCGTGGCGGAAGAGCGCGATGTCGAAGCGCCCGTCCTCGCCGAGGAAGCGCACGAGGTTGAGCGAGGCCAGGTTGCAGGCCGTGTCGTCGAGGAACATGTACTCGGAGCAGGGGTTGGAGGCGTTGATGCGCCCGCTCGCCGGGCAGGTGTGCCACTCGTTGATGGTGTCGTCGTACTGCAGGCCGGGGTCGGCGCACTCCCAGGCGGCGAGGGTGATGTCGTTCCACAGCTTGCCGGCCGGCACCTTCCTGGCGACGCTGCCGTCGGTCCGGTTGGTGAGCGTCCAGTCGCGGTTGACCTCGAGCGCGGAGAAGAAGGCGTTCGGCACCCGCACGCTGTTGTTGGCGTTCTGGCCCGACACCGTGTAGTAGGCGTCGGAGTCCCAGTCGGTGTCGTACTCCTCGACCGGGTAGGTGTGGACGCCCTGGGCGGCGAGCTGGAGGATGCGCTGGATGGCGCCGTCGGGCACGCCGTGGCGGCGCGCGGCCCTGATCGCGCTCTTGAGCTCGGCGTTCTTCTCGAGGTCGAGGACCGCGGCCGCCGCGCCCGCCGGGAAGGCGGCGTCGAGGATCAGCTGCAGCTGGCGCTTGAGCAGCCGCGAGCCGGCGACCAGCGCCGCCACCTTGCGCTCCTCCACCGCCTTCCACGAGATGAAGGCCTCGATGTCGGGGTGGTCGAGGTCGAGGCAGACCATCTTCGCGGCGCGGCGGGTGGTGCCGCCCGACTTGATGGCCCCGGCCGCGCGGTCGCCGATCTTCAAGAACGACATCAGGCCCGAGGAGCGGCCGCCCCCGGAAAGGGGCTCGCCCTGGCCGCGCAGCTGCGAGAAGTTGGTGCCGGTGCCCGAGCCGTACTTGAAGAGACGGGCCTCACGCACCCACAGGTTCATGATGCCGCCCTCGTTGACGAGGTCGTCGGCCACCGACTGGATGAAGCAGGCGTGGGGCTGCGGGCGCTCGTAGGCGCTCGACGAGGTCTTGAGCTTGCCGGTTTCGGGGTCGGCGTACCAGTGGCCCTGGGCCGGGCCGGTGATGCCGTAGGCCCAGTGGAGGCCGGTGTTGAACCACTGCGGCGAGTTGGGCGCCGCGTGCTGGCCGGCGAGCATGTGGCAGAGCTCGTCGTGGAAGGCGGCGGCGTCCTCCTCGGAGTCGAAGTAACTGTGCTCGCGGCCCCAGTGGGTCCAGCAGCCGGCGAGGCGGTTGAAGACCTGGCGGGCGTCGCGCTCGGGGCCGGTGACCGGCTCGCCCGACTCGCTGACCTCGGGGTTGCCCTCCTCGTCGACCTGGGGCACCCCCGCCTTGCGGAAGTACTTCTGGACCAGCACGTCGACCGCGACCTGCGACCAGCTCTTCGGCGCCTTGATCCCGTCCATCGCGAAGACCAGGCTGCCGTCGGGGTTGCGGATCTCCGAGCTGCGCTCGATGAACTCGATGCCTTCGTACGGGTCTGCCCCGGCGCGGGTGAAGCGGCGCGCGACCTTCATACCTGCCCTCGACCTCCCCCCAAAGCCGCGCTCCAGCGCACACCTCAACTAGAAAATGCTCTTCTCCGGAGCACCGGATCGCGGAATCCTTGACTCGACTTGACCTACTATATCTTGGGCCTCGGACGCTTGTCAACACTACATATAGCGCTTTTTTCGGCTTTCCGCGGATCGTCCAAGTGCTTGCAAATGAGGCGATTCGCCTTCGATTGTGAGAACGCTTCTCTGAAGTCGGGGCGGCTCTCGAAAAGGAGCCCCGAAGGGAGATCCGGGCCCGGATCTCGTCCCCGACGTTGCCGCCTCAGCGCCGGTAGCGTTCGCGGATCCGCGGCAGCAGGTACTCGCCGAAGCCCGCGGCGAGGTCGTAGCGCGGCGCGAGGCCCCAGTCGCTGCGGGCGGCGCCGTCGTCGACGTCGGCCGGCCAGCTGTCGACGATCGCCTGCCGCTTGAGGTCGGGGCGGAAGCTGATGTCGGCTCCGGGGAAGCTCGCGAGCACGAGCTCGCGGATCTCGCCTGCCGAGGGGTTGAAGGCGGCGATGTTGTAGACCATCTGCCGCAGCCGCGACGGCTCCGCCCGCGCGAGCTTCAGGAGGGCGTCGACCGCGTCCGGCATGACCATGAAGGGGATGCGGGTGTCGGGCCGCACGAAGCAGGCGTAGGCCTCGCCGCGGGCGGCGGCGTGGATCATCTCCGGCGCGTAGTCGGAGGTACCGCCCGAGGGCACGGTCGCGGCGGAGATCAGGCCCGGGAAGCGGATGGCGCGGAAGTCGACCTTGCCGGACAGGGTCTCGGCGGCGAGCTGCTTGTAGTGGCGCGCGTAGTAGCGGCCCAGGTGCTCGCAGTAGAGCTTGTTGCAGCCGTACATGGTGGTGGGCTCGTTCCACTCGTTCTCGCGCACCGCGCCCGCGGCCGCCTTGGCCTCGAGGCTCGGCAGGCCGTAGGCGGCGATCGAGGAGGGGTAGAGGAAGACCACCGCCCGCCCGTGCGACTCGCCCTCGGCCTGCGCGAAGTCGAGCAGCTTGAGGGTGCCTTCGACGTTGATCTGGTGGCCGGTGAGCGGCGTGAACTCGGCGCGGGTGGAGAGGATCGCGGCGAGGTGGAAGACGGTCACGACCTCGTACTCGGAGAGGATGCGCTCGAGGAGGTGGGTCTCGAGAATCGAGCCCAGGTACTGCTGCTCGACCCGGTCGGCGAGCTCGGGCTCGAGCGGCTTGAGGTCGATGGTGATGATCGGAGCGTCGCCCTCCTCCGCGAGCTTCGCGATGAGCCCGTGCCCGATCTCGCCGCTGGCGCCGGTGATCAGGGTGCAGTGCTTGCGCATGGCCGGTCCTCCTCCGCGGCACAGGGTGGCCGGGGTTGGTGGGCGTGTCAAGCGGCCAGAGTTCCGCGCCCGAGCCCGCGTCCGCGTCCGAACATGAACGCGCCGGAGGCGGGGCATGGCGGCCTGAACGCGCCGCACCCCGAACCCTTCCGCCGCTCGGAGCATCAAAGTATGGGCGGAACCTCGGACGCGGACGCGGACGCGGGCTCGGGAACGGAGCTGCTCCGAACTTCCAACCGGCAATCTGCGTATCTCAGGCCGTGGGACCGACGCCCAAGGGAGGACCGAGATGCGCAAGGTGATGAGGCTGCTCGCTCTGGCGGTGGTCGTGGCCGGCGCGGCGGGTGCGATCTACGCCTGGGTCGGTTCGCGCGACGACAACGGCTCGGGGATCACCCTGGTCGAGGCGGAGATCGGTTCGATCACCGAGAAGGCCCTCGCGGTCGGACAGATCGAGCCGCGCGAGCGCTTCCAGGTCAAGTCGAAGATCTCGGGCATCGTCCACCGCTGCTACGCCGAGGTCGGCGACCAGGTGCGCGCGGGCGACGCATTGTTCGAGATCGCGCCCGATCCGACGCCGCAGGAGCTCCTCAACGTCGACCACAGCGTCCGCTCCTCGGAAGCGAGCTTCCTCAAGGCCAGGGGAGACTTCGAGCGGGGCCAGGAGCTCTACACCGACGGCCTCATGTCGAAGGGGGACCTCGACGCACTGCGCGAGACCTACGAGCTGGCGCGGATCGCCCGCCAGCAGGCCTCCGACAACCGCGACCTGACCCGCAGCGGCCGGGTGAGCGGCGGCGAGACCGAGGTCGAGACCATCATCCGCACGCCGGCCAGCGGCACCCTGCTGAGCCGCGCCGTCAACGTCGGCGACCCTGTGGTGCCCCTGACGTCGTACCAGCCGGGCACCGAACTCGCGGCCGTCGCCGACATGTCGGACTTGATCTTCAAGGGCACGGTGGACGAGATCGACGTCGGCAAGATCACGGTCGGGATGCCGTGCCGGATCAAGGTCGGCGCGCTGCCCGAGGCGCCGGTGACCGGCCGCCTGTCGCGCATCGCCCCGCAGGCGCAGAAGAACGAGGGCGCGACGCTCTTCGACGTCGAGATCGAGCTCGACCCCGGTCAGGACGTGCTGCTGCGCGCCGGCTACTCGGCCAACGCCGACGTCGTGATCCGCGAGAAGAACGACATCCTCCTGATTCCCGAGCGCCTGGTGCTGTTCGAGGGCGAGGCGACCTTCGTCGAGGTGCCGGGCGAGGGGCCCGAGGCGGAGCCGCGCAAGGTCGCGGTCGAGCTCGGCCTCTCCGACGGCCTCAACGTCGAGATCGCGTCGGGGCTCGCTGCCGGCGACCAGGTCGTGCAGCGGCCGCCGAAAGAAATCTCATGATGAATTTTGAATTCTCAATTTTGAATTTTGAATTGACCCCGACCCATCCCTACGGATCACGGGAAGGGTGGGTGGGAATTCAAAATCCAAAATTCAAAATTCAAAACTCGGGCGTGAGGGTGGTCGGGTGACCAGCTTCGGCTCTTTCTTCCGGCAGCTGGCCCGCGACCTGTGGAGCCAGAGGCTGCGCACCTTCCTCACCACCTTCGGCATCGTCTGGGGCACTGTGGCGGTGAGCCTGCTGCTGGCCTTCGGCCACGGCCTCCACCGCCAGCTCGTCAAGAGCTCGGCCGGCCTCGGCGACCGCATCGTCATCGCCTGGCCGATGCGCACCTCGATGGTCTACGAGGGCCTCGGCAAGGGCCGCGCGATGCAGATGATGGAGGAGGACATCGACGCCCTGCGGGCCGGGGCCGAGCTCCTGGAGGCGGTCTCGAGCGAGTACTCGGAGGGCCTCATCGCCCGTTACGGGGACCGTCAGCGCTCGGTCGACGTCAGCGGCGTGTCGCCCGAGTACGGCGCGATGCGCAACATGATCCCACGCCAGGGCGGGCGCTTCATCGACCCGATGGACATGGCGCAGCGGCGGCGGGTCGTCTTCGTGGGCAACGAGCTCGCCCAGGACCTCTTCGGCACCCTCGACGCGGTCGGCGAGACGGTGATGATCCACGGCTCGCCGTTCCTGGTCGTGGGCGTGCTGCAGCCGAAGGAGCAGGACTCCTCCTACTCCGGCCGCGACCACTCCAAGATGATCATCCCCGGCTCGACCTTCCGCGCCCTCACCGGCCAGAAGTACCTGGACAACTTCATCTACAAGGCGCCGCGCCCCGACCTCAACGAGGTCCTCACCGGGCAGGTGCGCACCGTCCTCGCCGACCGCCTCCGCTTCCACCCCGACGACGACCAGGCGGTGCAGGTCTGGGACACCACCGAGATGTTCGTGTTTCTCGACAACTTCATGCTCGGCTTCAAGGTCTTCCTCGGCATCATGGGCGTGCTCACACTGGTGGTCGGCGGCATCGGCGTCTCGAACATCATGAACGTCGTGGTCGAGGAGCGCACCCGGGAGATCGGCATCAAGATGGCGCTCGGCGCCCGCAGCCGCGCGATCCTCGCCCAGTTCCTGGCCGAGACCCTGATCCTGACCGCGGTCGGCGGCGCCATCGGGCTCGCGATCTCCTTCGGCATCTGTGCGGTCTTCCCGACCGACCTCGAGGAGTACGTCGGGCTGCCGACCCTGTCGCCGGGCCTCGCCGCGCTGACCGCCGCCGTGCTCGGCCTGGTGGGATTCATCGCCGGCTACTTCCCGGCCCGCGACGCCTCCCGCCTCGACCCGGTCGTGGCGATGAAGCTCTAGCAGGAGGAACGGAAAATTGCGAATTTCGAATTTCGAATTTCGAATTTCCCAACCGCCCACCCAGCTCACTGCAGGGAGCGGGTGGGGGAAAAATCCGAAATCCGAAATCCGAAATCCGAAATCGGGCGGGGGTGCGGTGTGAGGCTCCTCGATTGGCGGGTCGTGGGGTCGCTGTTCCTCAAGGCCTCGTCGCTGCAGCGCAAGCGGGCGGTGCTGACCGTCGCCGCGATCGCCTGGGGCACGGTGGCGATCGTCATGCT
>JALOKS010000115.1 GCA_025456385.1 Thermoanaerobaculales bacterium
GCGCAGCTCGACGGCGTGGGCACCGGGTGCGAGGAGCAGCGTGACCGGGGCGGTGCCGCGGAACTCGCCGTCCACGTGCACCTCGGCCGTGTCCGGGATTGCCTCGAACCGGACCGACACGACCTGCTGCTCCGGCGCAGGCTGGTCGGCCGACTCACGGACCGACACGCAGGCTGCGATGACGGCGGCGCCAATGAGGACGATGACCAGGGCGGCACTGCGCTGCCAACGCAACCGCTGATTCACTGCCATGTGGACCTCCGATCGTTGTACGCGGCGGGGCCGCTCGCTGTTTGGCTCGGCTCCACGAGGCCGCCGTGCGCGAGACATGCCCGGGAGCGCGCTGAGGGCGCGCCCCGTGCCAGGAGCTCGGGGCCGCAGGAAGGCGGCCGGAAGCCCTACCGATCCGACCACACGGCGAGCTCGTTGCCGGCCGGGTCGGTGAAGTGGAAGCGGCGGCCGCCGGGGAAGCTGAAGATGCCCTGCACGATCGCGCCCCCGTGGGCGCGCACCGAAGCCTCGGCCGCTTCGAGGTCGACGGCGTAGATGATGACCAGCGGCCCGCCGCGCACGACCCGGTCGACGAGCCGGAAGCCGCCCGTCAGGCGGCCGTCCTCGAAGCTCGCGTAGTCCTCGCCCCAGTCCTGCAGCTTCCAGCCGAAAACACCGGCGTAGAAAGCCTTCGTCGCCGCCATGTCGGTGGTCGAGAGCTCGACGTAGTCGATCCGCAGGTCATGCTGCTCCTGGCCCATGGCTGCCTCCCCCGCTGCCGCCGTTTCCGGGTCGTCGTCGACGGGCGGGGGCCCGGCGGTACCGCCGCAGCCGAGGACCGGCAGGGCCGCGACCAGCCAGACCCGCACCGCCGTCGCGAGTGCCCGCCGCCACCGCACCCGGCCCTCAGCGACCATGTCGCGCCTCCCGGACCAGCGCCTCCGCCAGCACCTGCACCGAATCGAGCCACGGCAGCTCCGGAGGGTAGCGCGCGAGCACCAGCGAGACCTCGGTGCAGCCGGCGATCAGCCCGGTGACGTCCTGGGCCGCGAGGTCGCGCACCGCCAGTGCCAGCACCCGGTAGGCCTCCTCGGAGGGGCCGTGGAGCTTGACCGCGTCGAGAGCGTCCATCACCGCGTGCTGCACGCCCGCGGTCGGCGGCGCGATGCCGACGAGGCCCTCCCGGTCGAGCGCCTCGTGGAAGAGGCGCGTGCGCAGGGTGCCGTCGGTGGCGAGCAGGCCGACCACCGCGCCGTCGCCGAAGCGCGCGCGCGCCGCGCGCGCCGCCTCCTCGACCATGTCGAGGACGGGCACCTTGACCGCCGCCCGCACCTCGCCGAGGAAGGCGTGGGCGGTGTTGCAGGCGACGCCGATCACCTGCGCCCCGGCCTTCGCCAGATTGCGGGCGGTGTCGGCGAGAGCCGCCACCACCGGCTCGACCTCGCCCGAGAGCAGGGCCTCGGTGCGGTTGGGGATCTTCGGGTTGCAGTCGATCACCACCCGCAGGTGGTCCTGCTCGACCTTCGCCGGCGTCGCGCGGGTGATCCGCAGCAGCAGCTCCGCCGTCGACTCCGGCCCCATGCCGCCGAGGATGCCGATGACCTTCTCCGCCACGGCGGCCATTCTACGCGGCCCGACGAGCGGCCCGCGGCCAGGCGTAGAGAGCCCGCGAGGCGGAAAAAGGAGATTGCGTCTCTTGACAGACCTCTCCGCGACACCTACCGTGCTGGGGTTGCTCCCCCGAAAGCATCCACCGCCCAGCCGCGCCGCCGGCGCGCGGTCCGCGCTCAACCCCGCGGGGCTTCAACCCCCGCCCGACCCAGGAGGTCCCCGATGTCCCGAGTGCTTCGCTGCCTGATCGTAATGGCCGCCGCCGCGGCCGCGCTCCCCGCCGTCGCCGCCGCCCAGGGCGAGGACAAACCGCCCACCGGCTACGTCTACTCCACCTACTTCGAGTGCGAGGTCTCCCGCCAGTGGCGCGCGGACGAGATCATGACGTCGCTCATCGCTCCGGCCTACGACGCCGCGGTCGAGAAGGGTCAGCTCGCGTCCTGGGGCTGGCTCGCCCACCACACCGGCGGCACCTGGCGGCGCGTGCTCTACTACTCGGCACCCACCGTCCAGGCCCTCCTCGCCGCGCAGGAGGCGGTCGACGCGGCGACCGGCCAGGCCAACCTCGACGCCGACCGTGAGTTCGGAGCGATCTGCGGCGCCCACGAGGACTACATCTGGCAGGTCGGTACGAGCTCCCGCGGCATGGGCCTGGTGCCCGTCGACCGCGGCGAGGTCGGCTTCTCGGTCTACCTCGAGTGCGAGATGGGCGAGGAGGAACGCGCCGACGAGATCGTGGCGACGGTCTTCGCACCGATCTACAACCGCCACGTCGCCGAGGGCAGGCTCGCCTCGTGGGGCTGGCTGAAGCACCACGTGGGCGGCGAGTGGCGCCGCCTGCTGACCATGACCGGCACGGACCACGTCAGCCTGCTCGCCGCCCGAGACGCGATCATCGAGGAGATGGTCGCCAAGCACGACGAGGTGACGAAGGAGTACGACGACATCTGCGACTCCCACCAGGACTACATGTGGAACATCGTCCACGAGACCCCCTGAGCCGCTGAGTCGCCGCGCGTTCGGGCGCCGCCCCCTTCCGGGGCGGCGTTGTTTTCTTCCCGCACGACAGCGCTCACCGCGCGTGGGATACTCCCCGCACGGAGGGACGCATGGACTTCCAGGTCTCGGAGCGGATGCAGGCGGCGCTCGCCTTGATCAGGACCTTCGTCGACCGCGAGCTCGTGCCCCTCGAGACCGCCTTCCTCACCCAGCCCTTTCGCAGCCTGCTGCCGGAGCTCGCAAAGAAGCGCGCCAAGGTCAAGCAGATGGGGCTGTGGGCGCCGGGTCACCCGCAGGAGCTCGGCGGCCTGGGCCTCGATCTCGTCGACCTCGGCCTCGTCTCCGAGGCCCTCGGCCGCACGCCGCTGGGCCACTTCGTCTTCGGCTGCCACGCGCCCGACGCCGGCAACGTCGAGATCCTCCACCTCCACGGCACCCCCGAGCAGAAGCGGCGCTGGCTCGCGCCGCTGGTCGCGGGCGAGATCCGCTCCTGCTTCTCGATGACCGAGGTCGAGATGCCCGGCTCCAACCCGGTGATGATGGAGACCACCGCGGTCAAGGACGGGAGCGACTACGTCATCAACGGCCAGAAGTGGTACACCACCGCCGCCGACGGCGCCGCCTTCGCGGTCGTCATGGCGATCACCGACCCCGAGGCGCCGCCGCACCGCCGCGCCTCGATGGTCATCGTCCCCTGCGACACACCCGGCTTCGACCTCGTCCGCAACATCAACGTCATGGGCCACGCCGGCGACGACTACTTCAGCCACGGCGAGATCCTCTACCACTCCTGCCGGGTGCCGCAGGAGAACCTGCTCGGGCCGGAAGGTGCCGGCTTCGCGATCGCCCAGGAGCGGCTCGGCCCCGGCCGCATCCACCACTGCATGCGCTGGCTCGGCGTCTGCCGCCGCGCCTTCGAGCTGATGTGCGCGCGGGCGGCGGCGCGCCGCATCTCCCCCACCGAGACCCTGGCCGACAAGGACATCGTCCGCGCCTGGGTCGCCGAGAGCTATGCCGAGATCGAGGCCGCCCGCCTCCTCACCCTGCACACCGCGTGGCGGATCGACCGCGAGGGCTGGCGCGCCGCCCGCCAGGACATCTCGATGATCAAGTTCGTGGTCGCCGGCACCATGCAGAGGGTGGTCGACCGCGCCCTCCAGGTCCACGGCGGCCTCGGCATGACCGACGACACCCTGCTCGCCTTCTTCTTCCGCCACGAGCGCGCGGCGCGCATCTACGACGGCCCCGACGAGGTCCAGAAGCTGTCGCTCGCGAAGCGGATCCTCGCGGAGCGCCGCGCGTGACCGTCGACCGCCCGCGCGCCGTCCGCCCCGGCGAGGAGCTCGACCTCGCCGCCCTCGGCGACTACCTGCGCGCGCTCGACCCGGGCCTCGCCGGCCCGATCGAGCTCGGCCAGTTCCGCGCCGGCGCCTCCAACCTCACCTACCTGCTGTCCGTCGGCGGCCGCGAGCTCGTCCTGCGGCGGCCGCCGCCCGGCCGCAAGGCGAAGAGCGCCCACGACATGGGCCGCGAGGTGCGGGTCCTGCGGGCGCTGCGCGGCCACTACCCCTACGTGCCCGAGGTGATCGCCTTCTGCGACGACCCCGCGCTGCTCGGCTCCGACTTCTACCTCATGGAGCGCATCCGCGGCATCATCCTGCGCAAGAACCTGCCTGAGGGTCTGCAGCTGAGCCGCGAGCAGGTGGCGCAGCTCTGCCGCACCGTCGTCGACACCCAGATCGGGCTCCACGAGGTCGACGTCGCCGCCGCCGGCCTTGCCGACCTCGGCCGGCCCGAAGGCTACGTCCGCCGCCAGGTCGAGGGCTGGAGCGAGCGCTTCCGCGCCGCCCGCACCCCCAACGCGCCCTCCTACGAGCGGGTGATGGCCTGGCTCGCCGAGCACCGGCCGGCCGAGGTCGGGGCCTGCCTCATCCACGGGGACTTCCGCTTCGACAACCTCGTCCTCGACCCCGAGGATCCGCTCAGGGTCATCGGCGTCCTCGACTGGGAGATGGCGACCCTCGGCGACCCCCTGATGGACCTCGGCGCGAGCCTCGCCTACTGGATGCAGAAGGGCGACCCCTGGCTGCTGCGCCTGATGCGCCTCCAGCCCACCCACCTGCCCGGCATGATGACCCGCGACCAGGTCGTCGCCTACTACCTCGAGCGCCGCGGCCTCGAGATCCCGAGCTTCGACTTCTACCGCGTCTACGGCGTCTTCCGCCTGGTTGTCATCATGCAGCAGATCTACTGGCGCTACTTCCACGGCCAGACTCGCACCAAACGCTTCGGGCGCTTCATCTGGCTCATCAAGTACCTCGAGGGCTACCTCGAGCGGCTGATCAAGCATCCACCACGGTGACGGTCGTCGGATCAAAAGACCTTCGACCTCCCGCACCACGAATTCCAGTTGCTGGAATAGCTGCCATGCCTGAGACTGTCATTTCACTTGGCACGCGAGGGCACTCAGCGAACGCGCGGGGGCAATTCATGTTCACAGGCTCGTCGACGTGGCGGAGGAAGCCGTGACGAAACCGACCGACGAAGAGTCGAGGCAATCAGTCGAGGTAACGCCTGCGGCCGCGGAGGACGATCACTCCCTGGACCCGCCAACCGAGGCCCCCCGATCCCACGGTGCCGAGGAGGCGACGCTGGATATCGCCGCGGCCGCGCGGGCCGTGTCCCGATCAGCCGACCCGCTGCACGAAGGCCACGGGACGAGAATCGGGCCCTACCTCGTGCTCAAGAAGATCGGCGAGGGCGGTTTCGGGTCGGTGTTCCTGGCCGAGCAGACCGAACCCGTGCAGCGGCGGGTGGCGCTGAAGATCCTCAAGCTGGGCATGGACACCCAGGCCATCATCGGCCGCTTCGAGCAGGAGCGGCAGGCGCTCGCGGTGATGGACCACCCTCACATCGCGAAGGTCCTGGACGCCGGGGCCACCGAAACCGGGCGTCCCTTCTTCGTGATGGAGCTCGTCGAGGGCAGTCCGATCACGGACTTCGCCGACGAGCACAAGCTCACGATCCGCCAGCGGCTGGAGCTCTTCGCGCAGGTCTGCAACGCGATCCAGCATGCCCACAGTAAAGGCATCATCCACCGCGACATCAAGCCCAGCAACGTCCTGGTCTCGAGCCACGACGGGAAGCCGTTCGCCAGGGTGATCGACTTCGGTATCGCCAAGGCGGTCGACCAGCGCCTCACCGACGAGACCGCGTTCACTCAACACGGTCAGCTGATGGGGACCCCGCTTTACATGAGTCCTGAGCAGGCCGAGGGCAGCCTCGACATCGACACCCGAAGCGACGTCTACTCGCTCGGGGTCCTGCTTTACGAGGTGCTGACCGGGACCACACCGCTGGATCCCCGGAGCCTCAGGGTCGCGGACTACGGCGAAAGGTACCGGATGATCCTCGAAAGCGACCCGCCGCGGCCGAGCGCGAGGCTCTCGTCCTCGACCGCAACACTCCCGGCGGTGGCGGCAAGCCGCCGCACTGCTCCCGACACGTTGAGGTCGCTGCTGCGCGGCGAGCTCGACTGGATCGCGATGAAGGCCCTCGAGAAGGACCGCACGCGTCGTTACGAGACCGTCAACGGCCTCGGCCTGGACGTCCAACGCTACCTCGCAGGTGAACCGGTCGCAGCGGCGCCACCGAGCGCCACCTATCGGCTGCGCAAGCTCGCGGCTCGCCACAAGGGTCCGGTGATCGCTGCCCTGGCGGTCGCGGTTGCCCTGGTGGTGGGGCTCGCGGGCACCGTGTGGCAGGCCAGGGTCGCCGCCCGCGAGCGCGACGCGGCGCGCCAGGAGGCTGCCCGCGCGACGGCGCTCAACGACTTCATGGCCCAGATGCTGACCGCGGCGGACCCGGCGGCCCACGGCAACCGGGAGGTGACGGTGGCCGAGGTACTGGAGAAGGCCTCAGCGGCCGCCGAGCAGAGCCTCAGGGACCAACCCGCGGCCGAGGCCGACGCGAGAACGCTGCTCGGCCACACCTTCCAGTCGCTCGGCAAGGTCGACGAGGCGGTGCACGAGCTCGAGCGGGCCCTCGCGCTGCGCCGCCAGGTCCCCGGCCCGCCGGGTGCCGCCCTGGCCGACACCCAGCGCTCGCTGGCCCGGAGTTACGACAACCGCGGCGACTACGACAAGGCGGTTGCCGTCACCCGGGAGGCGATCTCGATCCTCGCGACCCTCGGTCCTTCCGCCCGTCGCGAGCTCGCGGGAGCGTACTGGGAGGCCGGGCGCTCCGAGTTCTTCCGCTCCCACTACACCGAGGCAGAGCAGGACGTCGAAACGAGTGACCAGATTCTCGATGAACTGAACGACGACATCTCGCTCGAACGCGCCCACAACCTCACCCTGCGCGGCAGCCTGGAGAATCGCTGGAAGGGCAATCTCGACCATGCCGCCGAGCTCCTCACCGAGGCTCTCGCCATCCAGCGGAAGATCGGCGACCCATACAACGTCTCCGACGGGCTCAACAACCTGGCGCTGGTCGAGATGGAGCGGGGGCGCCTCGACGAGGCCGCGGCCGAGCTCGAGGAGGCGGTCGAGATCACGCGCGAGCTGTTCGGCGACGACAGCCCCAGCGTGGCGCTCCGTGTCGAGAACCTCGCCAACGTCCGCTACCGGCAGGGCGATTACGCGAAGACGGCGGAGCTGCTCGGCGAGGTGTTGGCGATCCGCGAGCCGGTGTACGGCGCCGACAGCTTGCCGGTGGCGAAGACCCGCTTCAACACCGGAATGGTTTCGATGAAGGCCGGCCAGTACCGGCGCGCCCTCGAGCTGATCGACCAGGCGATCCCCGTCTTCCGCGAGCACACCGGGGAGCAGAGCTTCGAGATGGTCGGCGCCCTCCACAACCGTGGGAAGTGCCGCGCGGAGCTCGGCGACAACGACGGCGCCCTGGCCGACTACCGGTCGGCGCTCGCCATCGCCGACCGGATCGCCACCCCCACCACCCCCGGCCGGCTCAGCCTCCTCAAGACCATGGTCGACTTCTACTGCCGGTCGTGCGGTCAGTGACTGCTTCGGTCAGAAGCCCACCGATGCTCTGACGGAGCTCCTAGGTGTGCGCGCCGTTCGAGGCACCCCCTGCGCCCATACCGTCAAAAACCGTCGCGCCACACTACCCGTCGGCGCCCACGACCCACCGGTGCCATGACCGGGGTTTGTGGGTTTTGAATGGAAGGAGACCGGACACCTCACACACGTGGCAGGTGGCGACCCCTGGCTGCTGCGCCTGATGCGGCTGCAGCCCACCCACCTCGCCGGCATGATGACCCGCGACGAGGTCGTCGACTCCTACCTCGAGCGCCGCGGCCTCGAGATCCCGAGCTTCGACTTCTACCGCGTCTACGGTGTCTTCCGCCTCGTCGTCATCATGCAGCAGACCTACTGGCGCTACTTCCACTGCCAGACTCGCACCAAGCGTTTCGGGCGCTTCATCTGGCTCATCACGTACCTCGAGGGCTACCTCGAGCGCGCCATCGCGGCCGCGCGCAGCTGACGCCCGATTCTCATCATCCTGAGCGAGGCCGCGCGGCGGCCGAGTCGAGGGACCCCGCGAAGTCCCAGGAGACTCAACCTGACTTGGCCTTGCGATCCCGCGTCAGGGGATCCTTCGATTCGCTCGGGCGCTGCGCGCCCTAGCTCACTCAGGATGACCGAAGTGGGCTGTCATCCTGAGCGAGGCCGAGCGCAGTGAGCGATTCGAAGAACGCCCGAGTCGCCTTCACGTCATCCGAGTCCAACGGTGCTTCAGTTCCTCCAACTCGATGCCTCCGGCTCGAAACCGTCCATCGGTTCGAACGGTCGGTTGTGAAGTGTTGACAAGCCATCG
>JALOKS010000116.1 GCA_025456385.1 Thermoanaerobaculales bacterium
GATGCTCTCGGACACCCTCTCGGGGCTCGAGGTGAGGCCGCGGAAGCAGGCGCCGGCGCCGCCCCCGGATACCCCGCCCGCGGTGCAGCCGCCGGCGCCCAGGGTCACGAAGGCCCCTCCCGTCGGAGCTGCCGCCCCTCCGGGCCAGGCGGCCAAGCCCGCCGCGGCGCGGCCGCCCGCCGCCAAGGCGCCGCCTGCCGGCGGCCCGTCCCCGCCTGCGGTGCGGACACCGGCGCCGCCCACCGGCGATGCGCACGCGCCCGGCCCGGCGGCCCGGCCACCGGCGCCGCCGCCCCCGGCGCGCGTGCCGGCGAAGAGTGCCGCACCGGCGGCGCCCGGTCGGGCGGCCCTGATCGGCAGCCGCTTCGGCCAGTACGTGATCGAGGAGCACATCGCCACCGGCGGAATGGCCGAGGTCTTCAAGGCCCGCATGGTCGGCATGGAGGGCTTCCAGAAGACCGTCGCGATCAAGCGCATCCTCTCGAACCTCAACGACAGCGACGAGTTCGTGCACATGTTCATCGACGAGGCCAAGCTCGCCGCGCAGCTCAACCACAGCAACATCATTCAGATCTTCGACCTCGGCAAGGTCGAGGGTGCGCACTACATCGCCATGGAGTTCATCGAGGGCCGCGACCTGCGGTCGATCCTCGCCGAGTGTCAGGAGCGCGGACGGACCCTGCCGGTCGCGCTCGCCCTCCAGGTCGCGAGCCTGCTCGCGTCGGCGCTCGACTACGCCCACAAGAAACGCGACTTCGAAGACCGCGAGCTCGGCCTCGTGCACCGCGACGTGTCGCCGCAGAACGTCCTCATCTCCTACGAGGGCGACGTCAAGCTCTGTGACTTCGGCATCGCCAAGGCGGCGTCGAAGGCCAGCCAGACCCGCGCCGGAGCGCTCAAGGGCAAGCTGCAGTACATGTCGCCGGAGCAGGCCTGGGGTAAGACCATCGACCACCGCTCCGACATCTTCTCGCTCGGCCTCGTGCTCTACGAGATGCTGACCGGAGAGAAGGTCTTCAAGGGCGAGTCGGAGCTGTCGGTGCTCGAGCAGGTGCGGGACCCGATCATCGCCGCGCCGTCCTCCCACAATCCCGAGCTCGGCCCGGATGTCGACCGCATCGTCTTCCGCGCCCTCGACCCCGACCGCGAGACCCGGTACCAGTCCGCCCTCGACCTGCAGCGCGACCTCGAGGGTGTGATGCGGAGCCAGGGCCTGGCAGCCGATCGGGCGGCGATCGCCGCCTTTCTGGCGGGGCTCGGCGGTGCGCCCGGCGCCACCCCCGGGGCCGCGCGGGCGGCTGCTGCGACGCCGGCGACGCCACCTCCCATCACACCGCCCAAGGCTCCGCCGCCGCCGGCGGGTCGACCGCCGGCCGCCCGGACCCCCGTCCGGCCTCCGGCCGGCCCCGAGCCGCGCCCCCTCCTCGATCTCGATCCCGAGCTCGAGCGGGCCCTCGGCCCGCGGCGCGACCAGCGGCCAACCCCGCCTCGCCTGAGCGAGCTCGGCGACGACCGCGCTGGCGGCGGCGCGGGAGGCTCGCGGCGGCTGTGGCTCCTGCTCGCCCTGCTGGTGGTGACCGCGGCCGCGGGCGCCGGGTGGTGGTTCCTGGGCCGTGGCGGTGACGCCGGCGGGCCGGAGGCCCTCCCGGAGGAGGTGGCCGAGGTGGCCACCGAGACCCCGACCCCGGAGCTGGCGCCCGGCCTGCTCTCCGAGGCGGAGCTGATCGAGCAGGCGCGGGCGGTGGCCGCCGCCGAGATCCTCAAGCAGGAGGAGGCGCTGCGGCAGCGGCTCGAGCAGGAGTTCCCGACCGCCACCCCGGTGCCGCCGACGCCGACCGCGACCGAGACCGCGACGCCGCTGCCCACCGGCACGCCGACCCGCGTGCCGCCGACGGCGACCCGGGTTCCGGCGACGGCGACCCCGGTGCCGCCGACGGAGACGCCCGCGGTCCGCGAGGGTGATATCGTAGGTCCCGGCCCCGGCGTCACAGTGCCGGTCGCGCTCGAGCAGGCCAAGCCCGAGTATCCGCGCCGAGCTCACCAGCTGCAACAGTCTGGCGTTGTGGAGGCGGAGATCCTGGTTGGAATCGATGGCAGGGTCGAGGAGTTCCGTGTGATCTCGGTCGACCGGCCGGGTATCGGCTTCGAGGCGGCGACCGAGGCGGCCGTGAGGAGGTGGCGGTACGAGCCGGCCACCAAGAACGGCGTCAAGGTGCGGATGCGGGTGCGGATCCGGGTCCCCTTCCAGTTGGGTCCGGCGGGTTGAGATGGCTGATCACCGTGGGCAGGGAGGAAAGCGCATGGCTGGCCTGAGCGAATCCCAGCGGAAGTTCTACGAGGAAGCCCTCCAGCAGACCAGGCGCGAGATCCAGGAGATCGAGGGCCAGATCCAGGAGGAGCTCAGCCGCGTCAAGGAGCGGATCGCCGAGCTCCAGGTCGCGCAGAAGGCTGCCCGCCAGATGTACGACGCCGCCTGCCAGCGTCTCGGCATAGCGAACGATCTCGAGGGTGACGCCTCCGGAGGCTGAGGGGGCGTCGCCACCGCCGGGCACGGTTCACGGGGTCGGCTCGGTGCCGGCCCCCCCGGCGGCAACTGATGACGGAGCAGCGAATGGCTCACAACGACCGCGCCTCGCAGGGTCTGTGGCTCAAATGCGAGGGCTGTGCCGAGATCCTCTACCACCGCGAGGTGTCGGGGAACTTCCACGTCTGTCCGCGCTGCGACTACCACTTCCGGATCGCCGCCGAGCTGCGGCTGCAGATGATCTTCGACAACGGCCGCTTCAAGAAGCTCTTCGGCCGCATCCGCTCCGCCGACCCTCTCGGCTTCGTCGACTCCAAGCCCTACCCGGAGCGGCTCAAGGTCTACAACCGCAAGTTCGGCGGCTCCGACGCCGTGGTCGTCGGGCAGGGCGAGATCTCCCGCGTGCCGACGATCGTCGCGGCGATGGAGTACGGCTTCATGGGCGGCTCCATGGGCTCCGCGGTCGGCGAGAAGCTCTCCCGCGCCATCGAGCGCGCCCTCGACCGCAAGCTGGCGCTGGTCATCGTCTCCTGCTCCGGCGGCGCCCGCATGCAGGAGGGCATCCTGTCGCTGATGCAGCTCGGCAAGGTCTCCGCCGGCCTCGCCCGGATGCGGGCCAGGCCCCTGCCCTTCATCTCGGTGCTCACCGACCCCACCACCGGCGGCGTGACCGCGAGCTTCGCCATGCTCGGCGACCTCAACATCGCCGAGCCCGGGGCGCTGATCGGCTTCGCCGGCCCGCGGGTGATCGAGCAGACGATTCGCCAGACGCTGCCCGCAGGCTTCCAGCGCTCCGAGTTCCTGCTCGAGCACGGCATGCTCGACATGGTGGTGCCGCGTCCCGAGCTCAAGGCCACCCTCGGCCGATGTCTGTCGCTCCTGCGCTGAGTCTCGCGGGTCGGCCCGCGGGCCGGATTCGACCCGCGCTCGACGGGCTCGCGCGCGCCCTCGCCGCGCTCGACGACCCGCAGCGCGGGCTGCGGTCGATGCTGGTGGTCGGTACCAACGGCAAGGGCTCGACGGCGGCGATGGCGGAGGCGATCCTGCGCGGCCACGGGCTCCGGACCGGGCTCTACACCTCGCCGCATCTGGTCCGGGTCGAGGAGCGCGTGCGGCTCGGCGGCCGCGCGGTGGAGCCCGCGGTGCTCGCGGCTCAGCTCGGGCGCCTCGACGCCTTCCCCGATCTCACCTACTTCGAAGCGCTCACCGCCGCAGCCTTCGCGATCTTCGCCGCGGCGGGGGTCGAGGTCGCGGTGCTCGAGGCCGGGATGGGCGGCTCCTGGGACGCGACCCGCCTCGCCGACAGCGCCATCGCCGGCCTCACCAACGTCGGCACCGACCACCGGGCGTGGCTCGGCGAGGACCGGCCGGCGATCGCCCGCGACAAGGGTCGGGCGCTCGCCGCCGCCAGCTGGGCGGTGCTCGGGCCGGGGGTTCAGGCCGACATCGTGGCCGAGCTCGGGGCGCCGTCCGCGGTGGACGCCGCGGGCCTGGCCCGCTGCACGTCGCTCGGAGGCGGGACGGTGCGCTGCGGCTGGGGGGCCGTCGACACCGAGCTGCGGCTGCCGCTCGCCGGGTCCCACCAGCTCGACAACCTCCAGCTCGCCCTCGCCCTCTGCGTGCAGGCGGTGGCTGCGGGCTGGCTCGAGGCCCTGGCGCCGGAGGTGGTCGCCGCCGCCATCGCCGGCCTGCGCTGGCCCGGACGCCTCAGCCGGCATCGCGTGGCGGGCCGCGAGGTGCTGGTCGACTGCGCCCACAACCTCGAGGGCGCGGAGGCCCTCGCAGCCCACCTCGCCGGGCTCGACCACCGCTGCAACCTGCTCTTCTCCTGCCTCGACGACAAGCCCCTGGAGGCGATGGCGGCCGTCCTGCGGCCGCTGGTCGATCGGGTGGCGGTGTGCGAGCTCGCCGACGAGCGCGCGATGCCGCTCGCGCGCCTGCAGGCGGCCTTCCCGGGGGCGAGGGTCGCGGCGACACCCGGGGCGGCGCTCGCGCTCCTGCCCGAGCCGGTGCTGGCCGCCGGCAGCCTGCGCCTGGCCGGCGCCCTCCTCGCCGTCGAGGATGGGGGCGCCGGGTGGTGAGCTCCGGCTCGATCCGCGGCCGCGGCGTCCTCGAGGCGGACGAGATCCGGCGGCTGGCGCCGGTCGCCACCCGCTCCGTCGAGGCCACGCGGCGGCGGCCGGAGGAGGACGACCCGAGCGAGCTGCGGCCCGCCTTCCAGCGCGATCGCGACCGCATCCTGCACGCACGGGCCTTCCGGCGCCTCAAGCACAAGACCCAGGTCTTCGTCCCCCACGTCGGCGACCATCCGCGGACCCGGCTCACCCACACCCTCGAGGTCGGTCAGCTCGCGCGCACCATCGCCCGCGCCCTCGGCCTCAACGAAGATCTCGCCGAGGCGGCGGCGATGGGCCACGATCTCGGCCACACCGCCTTCGGCCACACCGGGGAGACGACCCTCGACGAGATCCTGCGCGGCGCCAACCCCGAGGTCCCGCTGCCGGCTCCAGTGGCAGCGGCGGTCGGACGCTTCAAGCACAACTACCAGTCGCTGCGGGTCGTCGACCTCTTCGAGCGCCGCTACGCCGCCCCGGGCATCAACCTCTCCGACCAGGTCCGCGAGGCGATCCTCAAGCACACCTCGTGGAAGGTCGACTACGCCTTCCCGCTGCCGGACCGCGACGGCCTGCTCCTCGACCGCCCCTGCCACCTCGAGGGGCAGGCGGTGGCGGTGGCCGACGAGATCGCACAGCAGACCCACGACCTCGAGGACGGCCTGCGCGCCGGCTCGGTCACGCTGGCCGAGGTGGAGCGGCTGGCGGTGGCGCGGCGAATCGCCGACGAGGCCGGCGCCTCGTACGCCGGGGAGCGCCCGTGGGACCGCCAGAACACCCTGGTGCGCGGCCTCATCCGGCTCTTCGTGCGCGACGTGGTGGAGACCTCTGCGGCGCGCATCGAGCGCTTCTGCGCGCGCCACGGCATCAGCGACCACGAGGGCTGGCTGGCGCACGGGCGCGAGGTCTCACAGACCACGGTCTGGTTCTCGGCCGCGGTCGAGGAGCTCTTCTCCGAGCTCAAGACCTTCATCTACGGCCGCATCATCAACCAGGCCTCGGTGAGCCGCCAGGACTGGCGCGCGCGGCGGGTGATGACGGCCCTCTTCGCCGCCTACTGGCGGGAGCCGGCGATCCTCCCCGACTACCTGTTGAGGAGGGCCGCCGAGGAGCTGGATCTGCCCTTCCTGCGCGAGCTGCCGCTGGCCCGGGTTGCGGCCACGGTCGCCGACCGTTACCATGCCCACCCCGGGTTCGCGAGGTTGGTCGTCGACCACCTCGCCGGCATGAGCGACCGCTTCGCCCTCGAGGAGTACCGGACGCTCCAGCTGCCGTCACCCGAGCAGGAGCTCTGAGGAGGACCGCCGTGATCGTCATCGCCTCCGACCATGCCGGTGTCGAGCTCAAGGCGCGGCTCGTCGCGGCGGCGCGCGCGGCGGGGCACGAGATCACCGACCTCGGGCCCGCCGACACCGGCTCCGTCGACTACCCGGACTTCGCCCACCGCGTGGCGGCGGCGGTGGCCGCTGGCGAGGCCGGGCGCGGGGTGCTGATCTGCGGCACCGGCATCGGCATGAGCATGACCGCGAACCGCCACCCCGGGGTGCGGGCGGCCCTCTGCCACGACGCCTTCACCGCCGAGATGGCGCGCCGCCACAACGACGCCAACGTTCTCTGTCTGGGGGCGCGGGTCACCGGTACGGGGGTGGCGGAGCAGGTGCTCACGGTGTTCCTGGCGACCGGCTTCGAGGGCGGGCGCCACCAACGCCGCGTGGCGCGTATCGAGTGCGCAGAGGAGGGGTCATGAGCGATCTCAAGCGCGAGTTCTTCGCGATCGGCGGGCAGCTGGTGGCGGCGGCGGACCCCGAGGTGGCCGCGGCGCTCGAGAGCGAGCGGCGCCGCCAGAACGAGGGCCTCGAGCTCATCGCGTCCGAGAACTTCGTGTCGCCGGCCGTGCTCGCGGCCATGGGCTCGGTGATGACCAACAAGTACGCCGAGGGCTACCCCGACAAGCGCTACTACGGCGGCTGCCAGTTCGTCGACGTCGCCGAGGAGCTCGCCCGCGAGCGCGCGAAAGCCCTCTTCGGCGCCGAGCACGCCAACGTCCAGCCCCACTCCGGAGCCCAGGCCAACATGGCCGTGTACCTCGCGGTCATGCAGCCGGGAGACACCCTGCTCGGCATGGACCTGACGCACGGCGGCCACCTCACCCATGGCCACCCCTTGAACTACTCCGGCAAGGAGTTCCGGGTCGTCGCCTACGGCGTCGACCGCGAGACCGAGACCATCGACTACGAGCGCCTCCGCGAGCTCGCCCTCGAGCACCGGCCCAAGCTCATCGTCTGCGGCGCCTCCGCCTACCCGCGGGTGATCGACTTCGCGCGCCTGCGGGCGATCGCCGACGAGGCCTCGGCCCTGCTGATGGCCGACATCGCGCACATCGCCGGTCTGGTGGCCGCCGGCCTCCACCCCTCGCCGGTGCCGCACTGCCACTTCGTGACCTCCACCACCCACAAGACCCTGCGCGGGCCGCGCGGCGGCATCATCCTGTGCGGCGCGGACCGGGCCGAGGCCATCGACAAGGCGGTCTTCCCCGGCGTCCAGGGCGGGCCGCTGATGCACGTCATCGCCGCCAAGGCGGTGGCCTTCGCCGAGGCCATGCGGCCGGAGTGGAAGCGCTACCAGCAGCAGGTGATCGACAACGCGGCCGCGCTCTGCGCCGCCGTCGCCGGCCACGGCTGGCGCATCGTCTCCGGCGGCACCGACAACCACCTCTTCCTGATCGACCTCGGCGCCGACTTCATCTCCGGCAAGAAGGCCGAGCGCTGGCTGGGCCTCGCCGACATCACGGTCAACAAGAACACCGTGCCCTTCGACACCCGCAAGCCCTACATCGCCTCCGGCCTCCGCATCGGCACCCCGGCGGTGACCACCCGCGGCATGGGACCTGCCGAGATGACAACCATCGCCGGGCTCATCGACCGCGTCCTCCGCGCCGACGAGGACACCGGGGACGAGGC
>JALOKS010000117.1 GCA_025456385.1 Thermoanaerobaculales bacterium
CGCGCCCACGAGCTCGGCTCGCTCGAGGAGGGCAAGCTCGCCGACCTCGTGGTCCTCGGGGGTCCGAGCCACCACCAGCTCGTCTACCGCTACGGGGTCAACCCCGTGCGCCACGTGGTCAAGGGGGGACGGGTCGTCGTGCGGGAGGGCCGGCGGACCGGCTGAGCGGATCGGGCGGGATCGGAGATCGACGGACCCGGCCGGGCCAGGACTCAGGCTACATCAACCCTCACCCGTCTGATGGCGAGCGCCTTGCCGGTCTTCTCGTCGGCGTCGACAAGCGCCCCCCGCAGCTGCACGCCGCGCTTGGCGGGCTCGAAGGAGCGCGGCGTGTTGTAGAGGAAGCGCTCGAGCACCTTCTCGGGGCGCATGCCGATGATCGATTCGTAGGGGCCGGTCATGCCGACGTCGGTCTGCAGGGCGGTGCCGCCGGGCAGGATGCACTCGTCGGCGGTCGGCACGTGGGTGTGGGTGCCGAGCACCGCCGTCACCCGGCCGTCGAGGTACCAGCCCATCGCCTGCTTCTCCGAGGTCGCCTCGGCGTGCATGTCGACCAGCACGACCTTGAGCTCCGGGTGGGCGGCGGCGATCTCCGCGAGCACCCGGTCGGCGCAGCGGAAGGGGTTGTCGATCGGCGGCATCATGGCCTGGCCCTGGAGGTTGACGACGGCGACCGGCACCCCGGCCGCCGTCTCCTCCACGCACCAGCCGCGGCCGGGGTTGCCCTCGGGGTAGTTCGCCGGGCGCAGCAGCGTCGGATGGGCGTCCAGCAGCGGCACGCCCTCCTTCTTGTCCCAGACGTGGTTGCCGGTCGTGAAGACCGCGATCGGCAGCCCCTCGAGCTCCTCCAGGACCTTGGCCGTCACCCCGAAGCCTCCGGCCAGGTTCTCGACGTTGGCGACCACGAAGTCGACCCGCTCGCGGTCGACCACGGGCTCGAGCTCGGCGAGAACGGCGCGGCGGCCGGCCGAGCCCATGATGTCGCCCACGAACAGGAGTCGGATCACCGCGCGTACTCCACCGCGCGGGTCTCGCGGATCACGGTGACCTTGATCTGGCCCGGGTAGGTCAGCTCGGACTCGACCTTCTTGGCGAGATCGCGGGCAAGCCAGATGGCGTCCTCGTCGGAGATCCGTGCCGACTCGACCACGATCCGCAGCTCGCGCCCGGCCTGGATGGCGTAGGCCTTCTCGACGCCCTTGAAGTCGGTGGCCATGCTCTCGAGCTTCTCGAGGCGCTTGATGTAGTTCTCGAGGATCTCGCGCCGTGCGCCGGGGCGCGCCGCCGACAGCGCATCCGCCGCCGTCACCAGCACGGCCTCCACCGAGTGCGGGTCGTAGTCGCCGTGGTGGCACTCCATGGCGTGGATGACCTCGTCGGCCTCGCCGAACTTGCGCAGCATCTCGCGGCCGAGCTCGAGGTGGGTGCCGTCCATCTCGCGGTCGACCGCCTTGCCGATGTCGTGCAGCAGGCCGGCGCGCTTGGCGACCGCGGCGTTGGCGCCGAGCTCGGCCGCCATGTGGTGGCTGAGCCAGGCGACCTCGAGCGAGTGCTTGAGGGCGTTCTGGCCGTAGGACGAGCGGAACTGCAGCCGCCCGATCAGCTTCAGGAGCTCGGGGTGGAGGTCGGGGATGGCGACCTCCATCGCCGCGCTTTCGCCGTCCTTGAGCAGCTTCTCGTCCATCTCCGCCTGGACCTTGACCACCAATTCCTCGATGCGGCCGGGGTGGATGCGGCCGTCCTGGATCAGCTGTGAGAGCGCGAGACGGGCGATCTCCCGCCGCACCGGCTCGAAGCAGGAGAGGATCACGGCCTCCGGCGTGTCGTCGACGATCAGGTCGACGCCGGTCGCCTGCTCGAAGGCGCGGATGTTGCGGCCCTCACGCCCGATGATGCGGCCCTTCATCTCGTCGGACGGCAGATCGACCACCGACACCGTGCTCTCGACCACGTGCTCGGACGCGATGCGCTGGACGGCCATGGAGATGATGCGGCGCGCCCGCTCCTTCGCCTTCTCGCCGGCCTCGTCCTCGATGCGCTTGACCAGGTTCGCGGCGTCCATGCGCGCCTCGTTCTCGAGCGAGCGCACGAGCTCGGCCTTGGCCTGCTCGCCCGTGAGCCCGGCGATGTGCTCGAGCCGCGTCCGCTGCTCGGCGATCGCCGAGGCGAGCTCCTGCTCGCGCACGACGAGCTGGCCGTCGCGCGCTTCGATGTCCGCCTGGCGCGCCGCGAGCGCCTCCTCCTTGCCGACCAGTGTGTGTTGCCGCCCGGCGAGCTCCTCCTCGCCGTCGCGCAGCCGGCTCTCGGCCGCGCTCAGCTCCAGGCGCAATTCCCGTGTTTCCCGCTCGAACTCGGTGCGCGCGGCGAGCAGCCGCTCGCGCGCCAGGATCTCCATGTCCTTCTGAATCCGCTGTCCGTCGATCTCGGCCCGGGCTACGATGCGCTCTGCCTCTGCCTCGGCGTTCGCGAGCATGCGGGCGGCGGCGCCCTTCGACCGCCGCCACAGGCCCCACACCACCGCGAACGCGAGCAGAGCGAGCAGCAGCAGAGCCACCTCTACTGCTACCAGTAGTAGTTCCACGATGCACCCCCATGTCAAGGAGCGATCAGTGCAACCGGCTTCTGGTGGGAGCAGACTCCAGTCTCAAGAGGATGAAGTGGAGGTCCCCGCGTCGGCCGTGTGAGCAATCCTATTTGAACCTGCGTTACCACAGGTGGGTGCCTGTCCCCAGCCCGTCTCCCGCCTCGCGGCAGGCATCGGAGCTGAGGAACCCGGCGACCCCTTAAATAGGTGTTGGTTCACCAATAGTTTTACTCATCACCAACCGCGTAGGGACCTCCGAGTTTCAGCTTTCCGCCCCGGCCGGGCCGGGCTTCATGGCCTCTTCAATCTTGGTCACGAGACGTTCGGCCTGCTTCTCCAATCTCTTCTGCCGACTGTCCTGATCCGTTTCTCGTTCTTGAAACAACTCATCGGCAATGTTCAAGGCGGTCAAGACCGCGATCTTGACCGTGTCCACACTCGAGCTGCGGTCGGCCACCTCCCGCATCCGGTGGTCGACGAAACGCGCAATCTCCTGAATCCGCGCCTCATCGCCGTCGGCACGCAGGCCGAGCCGCTGGCCGAAGATCTCGACAGTGGCCCGGACGGTGGTCACAGGTCAGGTCCTCCCACGAAAAGTATAACAGCTTCGAAGAGGGGCTTCTTTCGCCCCCGGCCGGCACCCGCAACGGGCCCGGGGGAGGCCGCTCAACCGGCCTCTTCGCAGCAATCTGGGCAGCGGGCCGGCAGCCTCGACCGGGCCTGCCGGCGGCCCGCCGCGGGCCGGAGCTCAGTCGGCGTCGACGAGCGTGCTGTCGATCAGGCCGAGGATCTTCTGCAGCCGGGCGCCGAGCTCGTCGCGCTGCGCCTCGAGCGCGGTCAGGCGCTCCTGGAGGGCGCTCCCGGAAGCCAGCCGGCCTTCGAGGGCGGCGACCTTCGCCGCCAGCTCGGCCTCGCGCCCGCGCGCCTCACCGTAGGCAGCCACCAGCTCCTCGACCTTGGCCTCGAGCTGCTTGAGCACTGCGTCCATCGCCATCGCCTTCCCCCCTGCCGTCACGCGAAGCCCACCCCGAGCCGCTCGGCGAGCCCGCGCCTCAGATCGGCGTGCCAGGCGTTGACCTCGTCCTGGGTCAGTGACCGCTCGGCGTGCCGGTAGACCAGCCGCAGGGTCGTGCGCACCCGCCCGCTGCCGTCCGGAAGGTGGTAGCGGGTGACGAAGCCGAGGCCCTCCACATGCTCTCCCGCCAGCTCGCGGGTCGCCGCCTCGAGCCCAGCATAGCCGAGCTCGGAGCCGTGCTCGACCGTCATGTCCATGACCACCGGCGGAAAGCGGGCGAGCGCTGCGAAGCGCGGCAGCGGCGGCGCCGTCGCCGTGTCGAGCGCGAGCTCGGCGACCGCCACGCCGGCTCCCAGGTCCCAGTGCGCGGCGATCTCCGGGGCGAGCAGCCCGGCAAGCCCGACGGCGCGCCCGTCGGCGGTCTCGAGGATCGCACCTGCTGTCTCGTCGAGCCACGGGTTGCCGCCCGCCCTCCAGTGCAGCGCCGGCAGCCCGACCTTGGTGCCGACGTGCTCGACCACGCCCTTGAGGCGCCGGAACCGCGCCTCGGCATCACCGCCGTCGTCGCGCAGCACGATCCCGAGCCGCTCGGGCTCGCTCGGGCCCGCGGCGCCGCCGGCGAACACCCGGCCCTGCTCGAAGAGGGCGAGGCTGCGCTCCCCCTGGTTGAGGTTGCCCTGCGCGGCGCTCAGGAGGCCGGGCAGGAGCGAGCGGCGCAGGACGCTCTGGGTCGTCGCGAGCGGGTTGGCGAGGGTCGCCGCAGGCCCCGGGCACAGCGGCTGCGACGCGACGAGCCGATCCGCTCCGGGGTCGATGAAGCTCCAGGTCACGACCTCGGCCAGGCCGGCCGCCAGCGCCGCGTCGCGCGCGCGGTCGACGAGCTGCCAGTTGGGATGGCGCTTCCCGGGGGCGGTCGGCAGCACCGGCAGCGCGGCCGGCACGGCGCCGTAGCCGACGTGGCGGAGGACCTCCTCGTAGAGGTCGGCCACGCGCTCGACGTCGACCCGGAAGGCCGGCACCGCGACGCGAACCGTGTCACCGCTCCGGGCGGGGGCGAAGCCGAGGCCGCCGAGGATCGCCTCGACCCGCGCAGCCGGGATCTCGAGTCCGGCAAAGGCCGCGAGGGCCGCGACCGAGAGCTCGATGCGGCGCGGCTGCCAGGGCCGCGGCCAGACGTCGATGCGCCCGGTCGCGAGCTCGCCGCCGGCGAGCTCGGCGATCAGATGCGCCGCCCGGTCGCAGGCGACGGCCGCGATCTCGGGGTCGGCGCCGCGCTCGAAGCGGTGCGAGGCCTCGGTGTGCATGCCGAGCCTTCGTGCCGTGCGGCGCACCGACAGCGCGTCGAAGCAGGCGCTCTCGAGGAGGACCTCGGTGGTGCCGGCGTGGATCTCCGTCTCGGCGCCGCCCATGATCCCGGCGAGGGCGACCGCTCGCGTCTCGTCGGCGATCACCATCATCGAAGGATCGAGCTCGCGCGCGACGCCGTCGAGGGTCGTCAGGCGCTCCCCCTTGGCCGCCGGCCGCACGACCACCCGCCGGCCGCGCAGGCGCCCGAGGTCGAAGGCGTGCAGGGGCTGGCCGAGCTCGAGGAGCACGTAGTTGGTGGCGTCGACCGCCGAGTTGATCGGCCGCACCCCGCAGTTCGACAGGCGGCGCTGCAGCCACTCCGGGGACGGGCCCACGCGGACGCCGCGGATGACCCGCGCCACGTAGCGCGAGCACGGCGTGCCGGCGGCGATCTCCACCGCCGCCAGGGAGGCGACCTCGTCCCCGTTCTCCGCGAGCTCGAACTCGAGCGGTCTGAGCCGCGACCCGGTCGCCACCGCCGCCTCGCGGGCGAGCCCGCGGTGGTTCATGGCGTCCGGCCGGTTGGTCGTGACCTCGACGTCCCAGACCTCCGAGCCGTCGCCCTGCTCCCGCAGCTCGACCAGGAGGCCGCAGTCGGTCAGCCGCGCCGCGAGCTCGGCCGCCGGCGGGGCGGCGTCGAGCAGCTCGGCGAGCCACCGCGCCTCGAACTTCATGCGAACTGCCTCGTCAGGCGCTGGTCGCCGGCGAAGAGCTGCCGCAGGTCCGGGATCCCGTAGACCAGCATCGCCACGCGGTCGAGCCCGAGGCCGAAGGCGAAGCCGGTGTAGCGCCCGGCGTCGATCCCCACCGCCTCGAAGACCCGCGGGTCGACCATGCCCGAGCCCAGGATCTCGATCCAGCCCGAGCCCGAGCACACGCCGCAGCCCTTCTGCGCGCAGAAGATGCACGAGATGTCGACCTCGGCCGAGGGCTCGGTGAAGGGAAAGTAGCCCGGCCGCAGGCGGACCGCGACCCGGTCGGAGAACAGCTCGTGCAGGAAGGCCTCGAGCGTCGCCTTGAGGTGGCCGAAGGTGATGCCCTCGTCCACCAGCAGACCCTCGATCTGGTGGAACATCGGCGAGTGGCGGAGGTCGGAGTCGCGGCGGAAGACGCGGCCCGGCACGACGATCCGGATCGGCGGCTGGCGGCTCTCCATCACCCTCGCCTGCACCGGCGAGGTGTGGGTGCGCAGGAGGTGGCCGTCCGCGAGGTAGAAGGTGTCCTGGTCGTCGCGGGCCGGGTGGTCGGGGGGGATGTTGAGGGCCTCGAAGTTGTGCCAGTCGTCCTCGACCTCGGGCCCCGCCTCGACGTCGTAGCCCATGCGGAGGAAGATCTCCTCGATGCGGCGGCGGACGATGTGAACCGGGTGCTCGGCGCCGCGCGCGACGGGCAGCCCGGGCAGCGTGACATCGACCGGCCGGCCGACCGCGACCGTCGGGGCGTGGCCCTTCGCGTTGGCCGTGCCCGGGTCTTTCACGCGGATCTCGGTCACGGCCGCCTGCTTGGCCTCTGCGAGCCTGCTCTCGATCTCCTGCTTGAGCTCGTTGAGAGCCCGGCCGTAGTCGCGCTTCTGGTCGTTCGGCAGGGCCCGCAGGGCTTCGGCGAGCTCCTTCAGCTTGCCCGAACGCTGCCCAGCGAACTTGACCCTGACCTTCTCGACCCCGTCGGCGCTCGTCCCGGCCTGCTCGAGCTCGGCAACGAACGCCCTGCGCACCTCCTCCAGCCGCGCCGTGCTCACCGCAGCCTCAGCTCTCGACCTGCCTGGAGAGCTCGACCAGCTGCGTGAAGGCCTGCGGGTCGCGCACCGCGAGGTCGGCGAGGACCTTGCGGTCGAGGCTGCAGCCGGCGTTCTTGAGGCCGGCGATCAGGGCCGAGTAGGTGGTGCCGTTGAGCCGCGCGGCGGCGTTGATGCGGGTGATCCAGAGGGCGCGGAACTCGCGCTTGCGCTGCTTGCGGTCACGGTAGGCGTAGACCAGGGACTTGTCGACCTGCAGCTTCGCGACGCGGTGCAGGCGCGACTTGCCGCCCCAGTAGCCTTCGGCCATCTTGAGGATCTTCTTGCGGCGGTCCTTGCGGTTGGTCGATCTCTTGACGCGCATGGTGCTTCCTCCCTAGCCCTGAGCCGCGAGCATCTTCGCGAGCACCTTGGCGTCGCTCGGCGCCACGATCGCGGACGCGCGCAGGCGGCGCTTCCGCTTGCGGGACTTCTTGGTCAGGATGTGCGAGTGGTAGGCGTGGTGGCGCTTGAACTTGCCGCTGCCGGTCCGCTTGACCCGCTTGGCGGCGCCCCGATGCGTCTTCTGCTTCGGCATGCTGAGCTCCTTTGCTCCTCGTCACGGCTCCAGCGAGCGCGTGCTCACGGCGTTGGTGATTCGGTCGACGACGGCCGACACGGGCTGCACGCCCTCGTCCCGCCCGTGCCGCAGGCGCAGGGACACGGTGCCGTTCTCGGCCTCGCGCTGCCCCACCACCAGCAGGTAGGGCACCTTCATGGTCTCTCCGTCGCGGATCTTGTAGCCGAGCTTCTCCGAGCGCCGGTCGACCTCCGCGCGCAGCCCGCGCGCGACGAGCGCCGCGGCCACCTGCTGCGCGTGGTC
>JALOKS010000118.1 GCA_025456385.1 Thermoanaerobaculales bacterium
CGCACCTCGTCGACCCGCCGCACCGGCGTGTCGTGGGGCGCGGAGCGCACGAGCTCAGGCTCCGACTCGCACTCGGCCGCGATCGCGAGCATGGCGTCGCAGAAGGCCTCGACCTCCTCCGGGGCGACGCTCTCCCCGGGCTCGATCATCAGCGCGCCGTGCACGATCAGCGGGAAGGACACGGTCGGCGGGTGGAAGCCGTAGTCGAGCAGGCGCTTGGCGATGTCGGTGTTGTGGACCTCGTGCCGCACCTGCAGGCTGTCGTCGAGGACAACCTCGTGCATCGAGGGCGCGTCGTAGGCGAGGTGGTAGGCGCCGGCGAGGCGGTGGCGTACGAGGTTGGCGTACAGGACCGCGACCTCCGACATCGCGCGCAGGCCGTCGCCGCCGAGGCTCCAGATGTAGGTCAGCGCGCGCACCAGGATCAGGAAGTTGCCGTAGAAGCCGCGCATCGGGCCGATCGAGGCAGGGTCATCCCAGAGCAGCGCGAAGGAGGAGCCCTCGCGGACCACCCGCGGCACCGGCAGGTGCGGCAGCAGGGCCGGCGACACCGCGACCGGTCCGGCGCCGGGTCCGCCGCCGCCGTGCGGCGTCGAGAAGGTCTTGTGGAGGTTGATGTGCATGGCGTCGGCGCCCATCAGGCCCGGCAGGGCGCGGCCGACGAAGGAGTTGAGGTTGGCGCCGTCCATGTAGATGAAGCCGCCGCGATCGTGGACTACGCGCGAGATCTCGGTGATGCGGTGCTCGAAGACGCCGAGGGTGTTGGGCACCGTCAGCATCAGCGCCGCCACCGAGGCGTCCATCGCCCGCTCGAGGGCCGCCACATCGACGGTGCCGTCGGCCGCCGACGGCAGCTCGAGCGCCTCGTAGCCCGCGAAGGCCGCCGTCGCCGGGTTGGTGCCGTGCGCCGAGTCGGGCACCAGCACCACCCGCCGGGCCTCGCCGCGGGCCTCGAGTGCCCGCCGGATCATCAGCATGCCGGTGAGCTCGCCGTGGGCGCCCGCGGCCGGCTGCAGCGTGACGCCGGCGAGGCCGGTGATCGCTTTCAGGGCCTCCTCGAGCTCCCAGATCAGGCGCAGCGCCCCCTGCACCTGAGAGGCCGGCTGCAGGGGGTGGATGCCGGCGAAGCCGGGCAGGCGCGCGGTGAGCTCGTTCAGGCGCGGGTTGTACTTCATGGTGCAGGAGCCGAGCGGGTACAGCCCCTCGTCGACCGCGTAGTTGAGCTGGCTCAGGCGGTGGAAGTGCTGCACGACCTCGAGCTCGCCGAGGTCCGGGAAGTCTGGGTCGGGCGGCCGCAGCAGCCCGGCCGGGAGCACGGCCGCCGGGTCCACAGCCGGCACGTCGAGGGGCGGCAGGAGGGTGCCCTGGCGCCGCACGCGGCGCGGGTTGCGTTCGAAGAACAGAGGCTCGGGGCGGAGGGCGCGCCGCTTCACGTGAGCCTCCCGAGGGCCGCGACCAGCGCGTCGAGATCGGCGGCGGAGTTGAGCTCGGTGGTCGCGACCAGGAGGCCGTCCGGCCAGGAGCCGCCCCACAGTGATGACGGCACCCCGGCGAGGACGCCCTCGCGGGCGAGCCGCGCCGCGAGCTCGCCGCCGGTCCCGGGGCCGAGGAGCAGGAACTCGTTGAAGGAGGGGCTCGCAGGGTAGGCGAGCCGCCACGGCCCGCCGAGGGCGGCGATGCGCCGCTTGAGCTCCGCGCTGCGCGCCAGGCAGGAGGCGGCGAGCTCGGCCAGGCCGCGGCCGCCGACCGCCTCCAGCCAGACCGTGGCGGCGAGCGCCATCAGGCCCTGGTTGGTGCAGATGTTGGAGGTCGCCTTGGCGCGGCGGATGTGCTGCTCGCGGGTCGACAGGGTCAGGCAGAAGGCGCGCCGGCCCTCGCTGTCGACGGTCTCGCCGACCAGGCGTCCGGGCAGCTGCCGCACCTGCTTCTCGGCGCAGGCGAAGAAGCCGAGGTGGGGGCCGCCGAAGCCGGGGGCGACGCCGAAGCTCTGGGCCTCGCCGCAGACGACGTCGAAGCCGAAGGCGCCGCCGCCTGCGAGCAGCCCCAGGGAGGCCGCCTCGGTCACGACCTCGACCGCGAGCGCGCCGGCCTCGTGCGCGGCCGCGGCGAGGGCCGGGAGGTCCTCGACGACGCCGAGGAAGTTGGGCGACTGGAGGGCGACGCAGCACGCACGGCCGTCGGCGGCGGCGCGCACCGCCTGCGGATCGAGCCGGCCGTCGGCGCCGGGCGGCACCACGACCACCTCGATGCCGGCGGCGCCGGCGTAGGTGGCGAGGACGCGCCGGTACATCGGGTGCACGGTCTCGGCGACCACGGCGAGCTCGCGCTTGCCGCGCAGGACGCGGTGGGTGAAGAGCACCGCCTCGACGAAGGCGGTGGCGCCGTCGTAGAGCGACGCGTTGGCGACCTCGAGGCCGGTCAGCCGGGTGACGAGGGTCTGGAACTCGAAGATGACCTGCAGGGTGCCCTGCGAGATCTCGGGCTGGTAGGGGGTGTAGGACGTGAAGAACTCGGCCCGCGACAGCACGGCATCGACCACGGCCGGCCGCAGGTGCCGGTAGACCCCGGCGCCGAGAAAGCAGGGTGCGCAGTCCATCGACAGGTTGGCGGTGGAGAGCTTCGCGAGGGCGAGCTTGATGGACTCCTCATCGCGCGCCGGCGGCAGTTCGAGGCGGTCGATGCTCACCGCGGCCGGGATCGACGCGAAGAGGTCGTCGATCGAGTTGAGGCCGAGCTCCGCGAGGATGTTCCGCCGGTCCTCGAGCCCGGCGCCGACCCAGGGGTGCATCACGCGTTCTCCTGCTCCAGGAAGGCCTTGTAGGCGGTGGCGTCGAGGATCCCCTCGCCGTCGGCGGAGCCGCTCATCTTGACCAGCCAGCCGTCGCCGTAGGGGTCGTCGTTGACCAGGTTGGGCTCGTCGACGAGCCGCTCGTTGACCTCCAGCACCTCGCCCGCGACCGGCGCCAGGAACTCCGAGACCGCCTTCACCGACTCGAGGGTGCCGAGCTCCTCGCCGGCGTCGACGGTCGTCCCGACCTCGGGCAGCTCGACGAAGACCACCTCACCCAGCTGGTCCTGGGCGTAGTGGGTGATTCCGACCACCACGCCGTCGTCCTCGGCCCGGATCCACTCGTGAGTTCGGGCGTACATCAGGTCAGCGGGAATGCTCATGGCTCAACCCTCCTTGCTCTCCGGTCAATCGCCTCAGGGGCTCTTTCTCTTCCGCGAGTAGAACGGAAGCGCCACCACCCGTGCGCGCACCGTGCGACTGCGAACCTCGACAAAGACCTCGCGGCCGATGGCCGCCGCATCGACGGGAAGGTATGCCATCGCGAGCGCTTTGCCAAGGGTGGGCGACTGGGTGCCCGAGGTCACGACCCCGGCGGGCTCGGAATCGTCTGCAGCGAGCCGCACGGGGTAGCCGTGGCGGGCGATCCCCCGCTCCACCATCTCGAGCCCGCAGAGGCGGCGCTCGACCCCGGCCTCGGCCTGGCTCTCGAGCACGTCGCGGCCGATGAAGTCCCCTTTGTCGAGCTTGACGATCCACTCGAGGCCCGCCTCGAGGGGCGTGGTCGCGGCGTCGATGTCGTTGCCGTACAGGCACATGCCGGCTTCGAAGCGAAGCGTGTCCCGGGCCCCGAGACCGGCCGGCCGGAGGCCTGCGGGGCGGCCGGTCTCGAGGATGGCGCGCCAGACCGCGGGCGCGGCCTGCGGACCGACGTAGACCTCGAAGCCGTCCTCGCCGGTGTAGCCGGTGCGGGCGATGATCCCGGACACGCCGGCCACCTCGCCGCGGACGAAGCGGTAGTACTTGATCTCCCCGAGGCTCTGCGGAGTCAGCGCCTGCAGGATCTCCTGCGCGAGCGGACCCTGCACCGCGAGCTGCGCCCAGTCCTCTGATCGGTCCACGACCTCGACGCCGGCGCGGCCGCGCGCCACCCCTTCGAGGTATGCGACATCCTTCTCCCGGTTGGCGGCATTGACCACCAACAGGAACTCGTCCTCGGCCATGCGGTGCACCAGCATGTCGTCGACGAAGGTGCCTTCCGGGTACATGAGCCCGGTGTACTGGGCCCGCCCGACGGCCAGCTTGCCGTGGTCGTTGCACGAGACGAGCTGCACGAGCTCCATCGCACCGGGCCCGCCGACGACGATCTCTCCCATGTGCGAGACGTCGAAGACGCCCGCCCGTTGGCGGACCGCCTCGTGCTCCTCGCCGAGGCTGCTGTACTGGACTGGCAGCTCGAAACCGGCGAACTCCACCATCCGGCCGCCGGCCGCCACGTGCTCGTCATACAGGGCCGTCCGCCGGCCGTGCTGGGAATTGCTCATCGCAGCACCTCCCTCCCGCTCAGCACCAGGCGCAGGGTAGCACCTCCGCCGGCAGCGGTGTCAGGAGGCTCCGAGCAGCTTGGAGAGCATATCGCGCGCCCGCTGCAGCGGTTCGCTCGGGCTCTCGACCTGAGAGAAGAGGTAGCGGAAGTTCGTCTGCAGGCGCTGGGGGTCGCCGGCCCGCACCAGCTCGAGCAGCCGCTCCAGCGGCTCTCGCGCGGAGCCCACGGCGCCCGTGCCGGCGATCTCCCGCTCGAGGATGACCCGGACCAGCGACATCACCTCGCTGTGCTCCTGGCGGCGGACCGCCGGGGCCTCTCGCTCGCCGTCAGGCGACACCGTGGGCCGCTCCGACTGCGCTCCCGCGCCCGCGGCGGCCTCGGCCGGGATTCGCCGCCGCTCGTCGCCGGCGGCGAAGACGCCGTTGGGCAGGTCCCTGAGCTGACGGCTGAAGCGCCCGAGCATCAGGTAGAGCTCCTTCTCGGATGCGAAGTTGCCGACCAGGCGGGCGTTGCGGTCGAGCTCGAGCGACTCCGACTCCTGCAGCATGATGTTGGCCTGCGCGCCGCGCTCGAGAATGATCGTGCGGGCGCGGACCCGCCAGGCGGTGAGCTGCCCGGCGACGAAGCACGAGTCGGCGGCCTGCACCGAGACCGCTTCGACCTTGACCTCCGGGTCGATCCGGACGGAGCCGTTGCCGGACTCGATCACGGAGTACACCCCCGAGTTCTGGATGACGAGGTTGCCGGGCGTGCGGATCGAGAGCTGGCCGTGCTCGTTGACCGAGATGTCGGTCCCGTTGGGGATGATCATGGTCGGGAAGTTCTTGGTCTCGTCCATCTATTAGCTCCCGCTCATGCCCGAGGGCAGTGGGTCGAAGGGGGGCACCGGGGCGTTGCGGCCGCTGACCAACAGCTCCTCGTGGCCGCTCCACTGGTAATCGAGGATGTAGATCCTCGGGTCGACTGGCATCGGTTCGCCGCCGCCGTTGCCCCGCACCCGGACCTCGTAGTGGAGGTGCGGCGAGGTGCTCCAGCCGGTGTTGCCCACCGTGCCGATCTGCTCGCCGCGGCGCAGGACCTGACCGCGCCGGACGTCGACCTCGGCGAGATGGGCGTAGACGGTCAGGTAGCGGTCGCCGTGGGTGATCACGATGACGTTGCCGTAGCGCCACCAGCGTACGTTGCGGCGCAGCGGATAGCGACCTGCGAAGCTCACCTTGCCGCCGCCGGCAGCCAGCACCGGTGTTCCTTCACGCGCGGCGAGGTCGAGGCCCGAGTGGAAGTCACTCGTGTTGGTGAAGGGCGAGGTGCGGTTGCCGAAGGGCGAGGTCAGGACGAAGGAGCCGACCGGCACCGGGCAGATGGACGGAACCGCCTCGGCGAGGTCGTTGTGGGCGCGGGCGAAGGTCGCGAGCTCGTCGGAGAGGGCGAGCAGCGCCAACGCATCGGAACCGAGCTTGTGAGCTCGTTCAGCGGCGCGCCGGACGTCGGCGTCGAGGTACTCGCGGGCGGGCGCCTCCGGGAAGCCGCCAAGGCCCGCCTCGGAGTTCTGGTCAGCGCCGAGGATGAGGCTCATCTGCTGCTGTCGGGCGCGGGCGTTCGTGATCTCCCGCTCCATCCGATCGAGGCCGCGGGATCTCTCGGCGAAGACCTCGCGGTGCAGGGCGTGCTGCTGCGACAGGGCGTGGAGCCTGCTGCTCAGCAGCAGGGATCGCAGGCCGAGCGGCGCGAGCACCAGGCCGGCCGCCAGCAGCACGCCGACTGTGGCGGCGACGCCCACCAGCCAGCGGAAGGCCGACCGGCTCAGGAAGTAGTACCGGACCTGCTTGCGGATGTCCGCCGGATGGAGCTGGATCTCATACATGTGCTGACGCGCCTCGCGCAGCACCCGCGCCTGGCCGGGGCCCGGTGCATGGCTGTCGCAGGCTGGATCCTCGAATCAGCCTAGCACGGTCAGGCCGCCCGGAGAGCGGTGACCGGGTCGAGGCGCGACAGCCGCCACGCCGGCCAGATCGAGGCCGCGAGCACGAGCAGCGCGCACACGCCGGCGACAGCGGCGAGGTGGAGCGGGGAGGTCACGAGGGGGATCGAGTCGACCATGTAGACGCGGGCGAGGCCGGGCGGGAAGCGGATGGCCCGCGTGGCGGTCATGACCCAGCTCGCGACGCAGCCGACGGCCAGGCCGGCCGCCACCCCGACGCCGCCGAGCATGAGGCCGGCAAGGACCAGGATGCGGCGGACCCGGGCCGGGGTCGCGCCGAGGGCCTGCAGCATGCCGGTGCTGCGCTGCTTGTCGATCGCGAGAACCACCAGCGCGGAGCTGACCTGGAAGGACGCCACCGCGACCACCAGCGACAGCACCACGAACAGGGAGAGGGTCTGCCAGCGCAGGGCCGCGAAGAGAGCGCGGTTCATGTCCCGCCAGTCGGTGAACACGAGCCGCGGCTCCGCGGCTGCGAGGCGCTCCCGCGCCGCCTCGACCGCGAGCGGGTCGGCGAGCTCGACCTCGACGCCTGCGACCCCGGTCCCGGGGAGCATGCGCAGCAGCTCCTCGAGGGGCACCGTGATCCAGCGCTCGTCGAACTCGGCGAAGGCGAGGCGGAAGGTCCCGACGACCTGGAGCGGCAGGGCGGGCAGAATCCAGGAGCCCTCGGCGGGCGGCAGGCGGACGGTCGCCCGGTCGCCGGCGTGCAGGCCCACCTGCGCCGCGAGCCGCTCGCCGACCACGGCCGGGAGGGCCTCGGCCGACGGCCACGATGCGAGACCGGTGTAGGCCGGCGGCTGCGCCACCGCCTTGAGGGTGACGGTCAGGGGCGAGGTCGGCTCGGCTGGGTCGTCGAGGAGCCCCGTCAGGTAGGTCACCGGGGTCGCGCGGAGCACGCCCTCGACGCCGGCCATGCGGGCCGCGACCTCGGCGGCCTCGGCGGCGCCGAGAGGGCCGAGGGCGAAGCCGACGACGTGCGCGTTGCCGCGCTGCAGGGCGGCGGCGATCGCACGCGAGTACCCGGTCATCAGAGCGAGGGTGATGACGAGTGCGGTGACGGCCAGGGCGACGCCTGCGAGCGCCGCGAGCGCGGTGCCGCGAAGCAGCAGCCCGCTGCGGCGGCGCAGGAAGCGCAGGGCGAGCTCGAGGTCGAGCATCATCGGGGGATTGTAGGTGATCGCCGTTCCTTTTTCGTCCGCCGG